>JAAZBG010000050.1 GCA_012513915.1 Fibrobacter sp. | reverse complement strand
GCATAGTTTTTCAGTATACCGAACGTATTTGTTTATAATAAAAAACCCTTACTATACCATCCGCAAGTGCATCAAAGTATAATAAGGGTATGAAATTTAAAAACGACTACAATGAGATCATAGCTTTTTTATTGTAAAGATTCAAGCATTATTTGAATGCACACCGAACTGGTACAGGCGTAACGAAACAGTCCGTTCCAGTGTGTATGTGTATTATGTGGTTGTACGGCTTCTGAAGCGGCTTGATCCGCACTTTCACCATTATTTAGCTTGCTGTAAAGAGTGTGGGATCTACTTTTATACCGATCCCCGTAATAAAGATCGAAATGATTTGTGCTGTCCATTTGGATGCCGAGCTATTCATGAGAGAAGGCAATCCACGATTCGCAGCAAAAACTACTACCAATATCCGGAGGGTAAAGTGAAGAAAAGAGAATTAAATCGGAAAAGGAAAAGAACGAGTGTTAACAAATGCGATTCAGAAACGTTGGAACAACCGACACAACCGCCTTGCGGGAATCCCGCAAAGGATGACTCAGAGCTGGTATCCTACCTGTCAAACCTCCTTGGTTCATTGGAACATCGACGAGTATCTGATAACGAAGTGGAGACATTTATCAAAGAAGTGAGACAACGGGGCTTTAAACAGCCTGTTTTTTATCCGTATATTGATAAAAAGGAGAAAAAACAACCACCATAAGGAATGGTTATGGCAGAGACCGTTGAAATTAACCAACTTGATACACGATATGAGCGTTACCGTCTTGTTTCACCAGCAGCGGAAAAAGTGCTGCTTTGTTCCATACGCACGTATGGTATCCGTGATCCCCTGCAGGGTGTTGATATTAAAGATTGCCACGTATTGTTGGATGGGTTTAAACGATACCGGTGTGCAAAATCATTACACATACATAGTGTTCCTTATAGAGTAATCGGCAGTGATGAAGCAACAGGGATACTTGCCCTCATAAGAAATTCAAATGCTCAGAGCCTTACAATTATCGAGCAGGCTCAATTGATAAGCGAACTGCGCGATGTTTATAAACTCACCAACTCAGATATCGCTGCACAGTTGGAAAAAAGCCCATCCTGGGTAAGTATGCGAATCGGGTTACTTCAGGAAATGAGCGATACTGTTGCAGAGAAGATTCTTAAAGGGGAGTTTCCGGCATACTCATATATGTATACATTACGGCAGTTCATACGTATGAACGGTATTTCACGTGCAGACATCGATAAATTTGTAAATGCTGTCAGTGGTAAACATTTGAGTATTCGTGATATTGAACTGCTTGCACAAGGTTATTTCAAAGGGGGGCAGGCGATTCACCAGCAAATAGAGCATGGCAACATTCCCTGGAGTCTAAGCCAACTCAAAGAAGGTGAACGCATCGCACAACAGGATGATTGCATTGAGGTGGAACAGGGAATGATCCGTGATATGGAAGTGACTCAGAAATACATGCAGCGGACTATCTACAAAAGTAAAGACAAACGGCTCACATCAGCTTCTTATCTTGTACAGGCAAATCTGCTTGCCGGTGGCATTCTGCGACAAATGGATGTTTTTAAACAAACAATAAAGGAGTTGTATGATACCACAAGAGAAAAGAGATGCAATTAACAATCTGCATAAGGAAGGAATGGGCATCAGGGAGATTTCCCGATGCTTGAGAGTCAACAGAAGAACGGTAAAGAATATCATAGCACAGAACGGTTGTATGCCAGTCTCAATGCGCACTGATAAGATCATAATTGATGAAGAACTTCTGCGCAACGTGCATCAAAAATGTAATAGTTATAACCAGCGTGTACATGAAATCCTGACTGAAGAGCACAATATAGAAATAGCTTATTCAACCTTGTGTGCAAAGATTGCTGAACTGGGTCTGTCAAAACCTCAGAAGCAGCGCTGTGATCGGTTCGGCGATGAGCCTGGTTCAGAGATGCAGCATGACACATCTGAGTACACGATTGAAATTGGTGGAAAAAAAATAAAGGTTATTGGATCGGTGCTTTATTTTCGGTATTCAAAAATACGGTACTTGAAATTCTATAGAAGTTTCAACCGGTTTAAAATGAAATGTTTTTTCCACGAAGCACTCATGTTCTGGAAGTATGTTGCACCTATATGTGTTATCGATAATACCAATCTGGCCCGTTTACGCGGTAGTGGAAAAAATGCGATAATTGTTCCGGAAATGGAACTATTTGCCAAAATGTATGGCTTTGCCTATGTTTGTCATGAAATCAACCACAGCAATAGAAAAGCCGGTGAGGAACGATCATTTTTTACTATTACCACCAATTTCCTCCCCGGGCGTACGTTTGAATCCTTAGAAGATTTGAACACGCAAGCACACCATTGGGCAACGGTAAGATTTGCCAATAGGCCGGTGAGTAAAACCGGACTTGTTCCTGTTAAGGCATTTGAATACGAACAGTCATTCCTTCAAAAGATTTCCTCATTTGTTCCAGCACCGTATCTTACCCATCCGCGACGTACCGATCAGTATGGGTATATCTCTTTTGATGGAAATTATTACTGGATTCCTGGAACCCGACGTGATGATATTACCGTTTTGCAATATAGCCGCTGTATCAAGCTGTATCTGAAACGAGTGTTATTAATTGAATATGCGTTGCCACTGGATGAACAAATCAAAAATCAATTATTTAATCCTCCGGGACGCAGTCCGAAAGATCATCCGCAGCCACGTGATCGAAAAAATACCAGTAGCGATGAAGAGAAAAAACTCAGAGCGATTTCTAACGAGATAAGTGATTATTTGACTTTTGCATTAAATGGCATTGACAGCGTGAGATATCACCGTTTTGTACGTCAACTCTACAATCTCAGTTTAAAGCTGGCACCAGAGCTGCTACGCAAAACTATAGAGCGAGCCTTTCAGTATCGTATTAAAAGTATCGAAACAATCGAACGTATTGCACTACTGCAAATGGGAAAAGAAGATTGCAGCATTCTCTCCATTGATTACGATCAGGAATTTATTCATAGAGATGCCTACCGGGAAAGCTCACAGAGTGATGATGCTGATTTATCAGGATATGATATAACCGATGGAGGAGATGACAATGGATGAATCACTTAAAAAAATGCTGGATTATCTGCGGTTGCAGCAATTGGCTAAACATTGGGATAGCTGGCTTGCACTTGCAAACAAAGGTAATTATTCTCACGTGAAGCTGCTCAACTATGTTATTGAGCAGGAATACAATCATAAACGTGACAATGCAAAAACAATGAGAATCGCTCGTGCAAAAATACCTGAAAAATTTATCATCGAAACATTTCCGTTTGAACAACAACCCAACTTTGACAAAAACAAAATAATCAATATCTATGATTCATTTGATTACATGGAAAAGAAACGCGATATCATCTGGATTGGTACAACAGGTGTTGGAAAAACCGGTCTTGCAACTTCGTTTCTCATACAGGCAATTAACAGTGGCTACAACGGACGGTTTATTACGTTTCCTGAATTGGTTGAATTACTCTATAAATCGGTGGCAGATCACTCAGAAGCTACAGTTCTTAAAACATTCGCATCGTATGACTGCCTTCTCATTGATGAACTGGGGTATATCGAAGTGGAACCGCTTCAAGTCGGTCTCTTCTTTACACTGATGAGTAAACGACACAAGCATAAAACAACGCTTATAACCTCAAATCTTGGGTTTAAACAGTGGAATACCTTCCTGAAAAACGACCACCTCACTGCGGCACTAATCGATCGTTTAACCGAAAATAGTTATGTTGTTAATATGAGAAAATGTACAAGTCTCAGAAAACAACTCGATGACCCATCTGAATTAGCTGCTGAAAAAGAATCATAACCAACTGCTATACCCTTTTTGTATAGTCTATCGCAACCCTTCGTTGTTTAGAAACGAGGGGCTTTTTATTTGATAACATATTTACATTCTTACCCATCATGCTATATCTGTTGAACAAAGCCGCTCCCGCGGCAGCTTTAGTACCCACGATGTCAATTGACACTAATCCACACAAAAATACATTATCCTCCTGTAACGGGTGGTCATGCCGACACACCCACCACTAACAACAATTCCGTACAGGAGGTTTCTATGACCAAAGTTCGTCAGGATTTTCTTGCGCATCTTCAGCTTCGGGGGTATGCCGATTCTACCGTTAAAAACTACATTCAATCCGTTTCGCTGCTTGCACGCCATTATAACAAAAATCCACTGCTTCTTACCCCGCAAAACATTATTGATTACCTGCTGCATTTACGAAACATCAAGAAGCTTGCTATTAGAACATATAACATTCACTTCTATGGGATCAAGTCTTTTTATGATCATTTCCTTCCCGGTCAAAAGATGACCGGTGACCTTAAACGCATGAAAGAACCAGACTATCTGCCTGTGGTTCTCAGCAAACAGGAAGCGTTCGCAATGATTGATGCTGCTCAAAATCTCAAAATAAAAGCTGCTGTTGCGGTTTTCTATTCATCAGGACTTCGCCTTGAAGAGTGCACGACCTTAAAACTTACCGATATTGACCGCGGCAGAATGATTTTAAAAGTAATCCAGGGAAAAGGTGCCAAAGACCGTACCGCAATACTTTCAATAAAAACACTTGGTATTTTAGGTGACTACTGGCGTAAATACAAACCGCGTGTTTACCTTTTTGAGGGCTACAAAAAGGATGCACCAATCTCAAAACGACGACTTGAAAACTACGTTACCGAAGCGGCTAAAGCTGCGAATATCAATAAACATGTAACTCCGCACACGCTTCGTCACAGCTTTGCCACCCATCTGCTTGAGGACGGTGTACCGCTTGCGGTCATTCAACATCTTCTTGGACATTCAGACATTAAAACAACCACGATGTATACCCATGTTAGTAACGAGCTCTTTCACAAGATCGGAAGTCCATTTGATACAAATGCACAGTCCTCTACAGGAGGTGTTAAATGAGTCATGTTACACTTCGAGACATCTTCACGGATAAGTATAACGTATACTGTAAACGGTTTGGTACGACAAAACTTAACAATAAGATCGCTGACGCAATCTGCACCTGCAGAACAGAAACAATGGGTGGACATCTGTATCAGTGTCCCCATTGTAATGATACTGTTCCACTATACAACTCATGTAATAACCGTCATTGTCCACGATGTCAATCACTGGCTCGTCAGGAATGGGTTGACGCACGCAAAGAGGAACTGCTTCCGGTGCCCTATTTCCATGTCGTCTTTACAGTACCATCAGAACTTAATCCATTTGCGTTACGAAATAAAAAGTCGTTCTATTCAATACTGTTTAAAGCTCTTAATGAAACAATGCAGCAGATTGCTGATACATCAAAATATCTGGGTGCATCGATTGGTTTTATAGCAGTACTGCATACCTGGGGACAAAACCTGATGGATCACCCGCATGTGCACTGCATTGTCCCTGCTGGTGGATTATCCCGGAGTGGTACGAAATGGATAGCGTGCAAAAAGTTCTTTCTATTTCCATTTCCAGTGATGCGAGAGCTGTTTCGGGCTAAGGTTCTTGACTATGTTAAAATGGGAATTGAAGATGGCAGTATCACGCTGAGTGGACATCTTGAGTGCTATACTGACAAACACAATCTCAAAATGCTCCTTAATAAATTATACAAAAAGAAGTGGGTCATTTTTGCAAAACAACCGTTTGCATCACCGCTACGGGTCATTCAGTATCTTGGAAACTACACGCACCGGATTGCAATCAGCGAATCGCGTCTGGTCAATTACACTGAAAATACAGTGTGCTTCAGGTATAAAGATTATGCTGATGATACAAAGGAAAAGGAAATGACACTTGACGCAGTGGAGTTTATCAGACGTTATTTACTTCATGCGCTTCCGGATAGATTTATGAGGATCAGACACTTTGGTTTTCTTAGCAATGCAAACCGTAAACGATGCAGGGAACGATTTGCCCAAATATTTACTGAATTAAAAACGGAGTGTACAGCAACAAAAGAAATCAAAAAGATACCATGGAATCAGAGAATTTTAGAACGAACCGGAAGAGATCCACTTCTGTGCAAAAAGTGTTTACAGGGAGTTCTTGTAAAAACGATGATTATTCAACCAGCAGGAAAGAAAGTGAGTGAGTGTATGAGTACATCATAGTTAAGGAGTTATTGAACCGGAAATAATCAGACACAGTGCAGTTGGACAATAGAGATTTTATACTCCGTTGCTGCTGCATTATGATAAACCAAAATTTGAGAGTAAAATAGGATGGGGAAATGTAACAGAAAACGAATTTAACAGTAAATTATTAAAATGTCAAACACCAATCTTGACACAATGCACCTGAAACCGTTTCAATAAAACCGCATAGTACTGTTCCCGCTCAACCAAGGCTTCGTTCAACAAGATCATTCAGAAGTATTCCTTTGTTGTGCCCTTTTTGTATAGTTTTTACTTCTGAATAATCTTTAGTGTTCTTGAACATGCTTTTGTGAATGAACGGTGCAGTTTATTGTAGAAAATGTGGTATACTTTAATTCAGCGCCGTAGCTTGGTAATCCTGATATATCAAAAAATGATTATCCGATCATTGCACGAATGGTTGAAGCGCGCTTGAAGAACGCTCCATTTGATCTTTTTGATAGCGTTGATGCTACGGATGCAATTCTTGGCTGGGTTGATAAAATTGTCCGTCAGATT
>JAAZBG010000049.1 GCA_012513915.1 Fibrobacter sp. | reverse complement strand
ATCTTTTGCTGTTGCACAACTGAAATATGGTGTGGCAGATTTCTATTTGTCCAGACAAACGGTAAGAGCTCTTCTGGGGATAGTAAGTTTTATAATTTTCATTAATGTGGATTACCATTTCTGGGGCAGGATGAGCAATCTGTTTTATCTTGGTTCATTGATATTACTGGTTGTTGTGTTGTTGCTTCCGGAAAGCAGTGCCGTAAATGGTGCAAAACGGTGGATCAGTATTGGTGCTATTAGATTTCAGGTGTCCGATGTCGCTCGTATGGCATTGATTCTTGTATTGGCAAGAAGTTGCGAGAAGGCAGGACCGGATATTAAGAACTGGCCGGTACTGGCAAGGAATCTGATTGTAATCGGTATCACTTTCTTACTGGTACTTCTGGAGCCGAACTTTTCAACCGCATCGATACTTGCGTTAACGGGTTTAGCGATGCTTTTTTTATCCGGTGCAAATATGGTACATCTATCCGGATTGTTTCTGGGATTTATCCCGGTTGCAGTTGTCCTTGTATTGAAGTCTTCATACCGGTTTAAAAGACTCATCGGGTTTATGAATATGACAAATTCAAAAGAAGGGTATCAGGCATATCAATCCTTAATCGGTTTAGGTAACGGAGGACTATTTGGTGTAGGTCTTGGAAAAGGTGAACAAAAGTTGTTTTATCTTCCGGAACCGCATACCGATTTCGCAATTTCCATCATGGGTGAAGAGATTGGATTTGTGGGACTGATGATTGTCATTGCAATTTTTACATTTATAATATACAGGGGAATAAATATAGCGCTTCATGCACCTGATAAAATGGGGCAATTGATGGCTTTTGGGTTTACATTTACTATAGCCGTGTATGCGCTTGTGCATATGATGGTTGGTACGGCGATGATTCCGACAACCGGAATTCCTATGCCGTTTTTGAGTTATGGTGGTATGAGCCTTGTTTTTACCCTTAGTTCTGTTGGAATTCTGTTGAATATTTCAAGTCAGGTACGTTACGGGTTGGGTAAGGCAGTGAAAGGACATAAAGAGGTTCGGTGATGCGACAGTTTACAAAAAAAATTCATATGGTTGGTATAGGCGGAGCCGGAATGTGTCCTCTTGCAGAGCTTCTGTTATCCAGAGGGCATAAGGTGACCGGGAGTGACCGTTCACAGTCTGCTGCAACTGCCCGACTTAAATCATTGGGAATACAGATTCAATTTGATCACACTCCAAACCTTGTAAAGGATGCAGAAATCCTGATTTATTCGAGTGCTGTTCGGGAAGACAACCCTGAGCGGCAATATGCCAGGGAGCATGGGATAGTCATGATACGTCGGGCAGAGGTGTTAGGGGATCTCATGCGTGATCATTTTACTATATGTATAAGTGGAACCCACGGAAAGACCACAACCACATCGTTGACCGGAGAGGTGTTTCAAGGGGGCGGACTCGATCCAACGGTATTGATAGGTGGTATGCTCCGTGGTACGGATACTCATGCGTTAATTGGTAACAGTAATATCATGATCGCCGAAGCGGATGAATTCGACAGGTCATTTTTAGCGATGTATCCATCACTTGCAATCATTACAAATATTGAAGCGGATCATCTTGATTGCTATCAAACACTCGATAATATAAAGGATGCATTTGTTAGATTTACCGCACGTGTTCCGTTTTACGGTGCAGTTATCGTTTGCAATGATGATCCGGGAGTACAGGATATAATTAACCGCATTGATAGAACTGTCATTACCTACGGGGTAAGAAGCCAGGCAGACTATACTGCCAGGGATGTGCGTTTTGAAAAGGGCAAGTCATATTTTAATGTTTACAAATATGATAAGATGCTGGGTGAAATTAGTTTGAATCTACCGGGAATACATAATGTTTCCAATTCACTTGCGGTAATTGCTGCTGCTATCGAGATGGGTATAGAGTTTAGCTGCATTGCAAGGAGTCTTGATCGGTTTCAGGGTGTACGCAGGAGATTTGAAATTATCGGTATTGAATCCGGAATTACCGTTGTTGATGATTATGCTCATCATCCGGGTGAAATCTCTGCGACAATCGATGCTGCACGAAAAAGTGGTTATAAAAAAGTTATAGCGGTTTTTCAACCGCACCTGTATTCAAGAACCCGGGATTTGATGGATGAGTTTGTTTCAAGTTTGTCTGCGGCCGATATTGTTTACGTTACAGATATTTATAAAGCACGTGAAGAACCGATACCCGGAGTCAGCGCAAATACAATTGTAGAAAAAATTATTCAAAATGGACACAAACAGGCGTATTTTCTTTCTGATAAGGAGGGCTTATTAACTGATATACCTCAAAAAGTTACAGAAGGGGATGTTGTAATTTTAATGGGTGCCGGAGATATCTGGGAATATGCACCGAAACTGGTAAAGGTATTAAAAGATGGCTAAACGGGTTGGTGCAAATGGCCGGAAAAAAAAAGCTGTTCGAAAAGCTAAAATACGGAGCAGCTTAAAAAAATCTGTATTACGGTCATTGCTGGGCTCGGTTATAGCAGCTGTTCTTTGTGCTGTTGTATATGCTGGATTCTTAGGATATTTAAAAGTTAAGGCTAAATACGAAACGTCGACGCTTTTAAGCGTGAAAAATATATCAATTGAAGGTATAAAGAATGTTAAACAGGAAAATATCCTTCTGCTCTGCGGTGTAAAACCTGGTATGAAGGTTTTTGATGTCAAGGAATTATCGGTAAAGGATTCTTTGGACTCAAATCCCTGGATAAAAAGTGTTAAGGTCCTTAAAAAGATGAGTGGCGCGGTTGTTATTAAAGTAGTCGAGCGTAAACCAATAGCAATGGTCAATCTTGGGCAGGTCTGCCTGACAGACATACAGGGGGTTATTCTCCCTTTTGAATCGGGTAGCTCATCGGGACTGCCAATGGTGAGTGGTTTGAGAGATACAATTGATTCCAGAAAGCAGAGAAAAATAAGGCCTGAAGACATGGGTAAACTGAAGCGGTTTCTTGAAACTGTTGCAAAAAGTGATAAAACTTTATTATCAAGGCTCTCGCAGGTCGATTTATCTGATCCGCAGAGAGTGATGTTCACATTGCAGTCATTTCCAACAGTTGTGGAAATAGATATGCAGAATCTCGATTTACAGTTACATAATCTGGTACAGATGGAGAGTATAGTGCAGAACACAATACCGCCTCCACCGAAAATTAATCTTTGTTACCAGAATCTTGCGTTTGTTACACAGCCGGTTGCTGTTAAAAATGATGTGATACAGGCTGTTGCCGATTGAAAATTTAAGAAGTTTATACAGGAGGGGTCATGGAAGATAATGTTTTTGTGGGATTGGATATAGGAACAACAAAGATTGCGTGTATCATTTCCGAGTTGGATTCAAATGGTGAGTTGAAGATCGTAGGTGTCGGAGTCAGCCCTTCCGATGGTTTGAGGAAAGGTGTAGTTGTAAACATAGATAAGACTGTACGGTCGATTCAGAAGGCGGTTGAAGAAGCTGAATTGATGGCGGGGGTTGATGTTGATGCTGTATGGGTTGGAATCGCAGGTGATCATATTCGTGCAATAAACAGCAGAGGTGTTGTTGCAATCAGCAGAGATGATAACGAAATTACAGATCTTGATGTTGTCAGGGCGATTGACGCTGCCAAGGCTGTATCTATTCCCATGGACCGTGAGATTCTTCATGTGATTCCACAGGAGTTTGTTGTTGATGATCAAAAGGGTATCAAAGATCCCATTGGCATGTGCGGAGTCCGGCTTGAAACGCAGGTTCATATAATTACCGGTGCAGTGACAAGTGCACAAAATATTTACAAGAGCGTTGATAAGGCCGGCTTGAAAGTCATTG
This sequence comes from Fibrobacter sp., assembly GCA_012513915.1. Taxonomy (GTDB): domain Bacteria; phylum Fibrobacterota; class Chitinivibrionia; order Chitinivibrionales; family Chitinispirillaceae; genus JAAZBG01. The sequence continues at coordinate 166 of JAAZBG010000049.1, read as the reverse complement.
ATCTTGTTCTGGAACCGCTGGCATCATGTTATGCAGTACTGGAAAAGGATGAGAAAGAACTTGGTGTTGCGCTTATCGATATGGGTGGTGGAACAACCGATATTGCAATATACTTCGATGAAAGCATCAGGCATACTGCAGTTGTCGGACTTGGTGGAAAAAATGT
>JAAZBG010000334.1 GCA_012513915.1 Fibrobacter sp. | reverse complement strand
TTCTGCTGGGTGGTGGACTTCCCCATGTTCGAGCAGGATGCCGAAACCGGCGCAGTCGTCTTCTCCCACAATCCCTTTTCCATGCCGCAGGGCGGCCTGCAGGCGCTGGAGGAAAAGAACCCGCTGGAAGTGCTGGCTTACCAGTACGATTTCGTCTGCAATGGCTGCGAGTTATCCAGCGGCGCCATCCGCAACCACCGGCCGGAAATCATGTACAAGGCCTTTGCCATCGCAGGCTACTCCCGCGAGGATGTTGACCAGAAATTCTCCGGCATGATCAACGCCTTCCGCCTGGGCGCCCCGCCCCATGGCGGTATTGCGCCGGGAATTGACCGGATCGTCATGCTGCTGGCCGGCGAACGCAACATCCGCGAAGTCATAACCTTCCCCATGAACCAGAAGGCGCAGGACCTGATGATGGGCGCGCCCGCGGAAGTCACGCTGAAGCAATTGCGCGAATTGCATATCAAGCTGAACGTTCCGCCGCCGGCTGCGGCGCCGGCAACAACGGGGCCGGCGGCTCCGCCGGCCCCGCCGGCGAATTAGCCCTGCCCGGCGGCTGGCCGCCAGGTCCAGAGCACGATGGCGACCGCGGTCGCGGCATTCAGCGATTCCACTCCGCGCTGCATGGGGATGGCCGCGCAATCCAGCCGGCCGCGCAGGTTGTCCGGCAACCCCGGTCCTTCCTGCCCGGGCAGCAACCCGTAGGCGCCGCGCGGTGTCTCCCAGTCATCCAGTGACCGCCCGCCGGCATCCAGGGTAAACACACGCCGGTCGGCTGGCCAGGTTAATTCCTCCAGGCGGCCGGTCTGCGCCAGCGGCAACCCCCAAACCGTGCCCGCCGCCGCGCGCAAAGCGCGCGGCAGGAACGGGCAGGCGGCTTCCGCCGTGAGCACCACCCGCGCCGCGCCCAGCGCGGCGGCCGAGCGGATCACCCCGCCGACATTTTCCGGATCGCTGAAAGGCGCAAACAGGGTGCACCCGTCGGGCCATGGCGCCGCGGGATCATAGGCCGGCAAGACCGGCCGCCGCATCAGCAGCAGCGGGCCGGGCGCGCCAAACACGTTGATGCCCTGAAACAAGCCCGGCGCCAGCACGTATCGCGGCACATCCGGCGGGGCGGGAATGTCCGTCTGATCCGCGGCGGCGATCACGGCCTCAATCAAGTCCGGCCGGTCGCGCAGCGCTTCCCGCACCAGCCGCGGTCCGCCGGCCAGGTAAACACCGTGCTTGCGGATGCCGCGGGCATCGTCCAGCGCCGCCAGTTTGCGGATCAAGGGGTTCGCGCGGCTGGTGATGAGCGTGGGTGATACAATCATGGGGCCGGATCTTTGGATGACTGGGTGGCGTGGAAGTTGACCGCTTAAGCTTTCCTGATGATTTCCGATTCGGCGGCGCACAAGGCCTCGAAAATCCCAGCAGCATCCGGCGCCTGGCGCATGGCGGAGATCAGGTGCGTGCGCCGGCACATCATGCAGATGCGCGCCAGCACGTGCAGATGAATCCGGTCATCCTGGCAGCAGATCAGGAAAAAGGTGTCCGTTGTTGCCCCGTCCGGCGCGCCGAACGGCAGCGGATGGGCGGCGCGGCCGATGACGATAAACGAGTCCTCGAACATATACGGCTCGTGATTGCGGGGATGCAGGAGTGCGATGCCGTCGGCAATCGCCGTGGAGCATAAATTTTCGCGTTCCTCCAGGCTGGACAGCAGGTCCGCCGCGGAAAACACCATCCCGGTCAGGTCCGCCAAGCGCGTCATCTCGCGCAACAGCGACGGCTTGGTGCGGGCCGGCACGTCGGTATGTACGAACTCCAACCGCGCCAATTCGGTGATAATGGCCGCATCGTGCGACAAATCGTGCTCCTTGCTGGTCACCTGGTGATAGTCGGTGAGTTTCTTGTCCACCATGCCGAGAATCCGGCGGGACGCCCAGACATCCAGTTCGCGCTGCCGGAAAACACAGCGGCCGCCCAGTGTTTCGCAGGGGATTTCCTGGCGCCGCACCAACTGCTGCAGGTCGGCCGGTTTCAGGTGCAGGTATTCCGCCGTCTGATCTAGATTGAAAATACGGTGCGGCATATGATCACAGCCTTGAATTTTATTATAACGCGTCTGCCGGCGGCAGCACCAGGATGGCCTGGAACACCCGGCGGCAGTAATCGCATTGATGGCACCGATGCCCGCAGGTCGAAGTCCGCTCGAACCAATCGGCGGGGAAACGCCGGTTATCCAGCATGGCGGGCGCCAGGGCCCGCGCAAAGCCGGGCTCAAACAGGTTCGGCAGGTTGCCGTCATACCGCCCGCTGGCATAGGCCTGGATCACCAGGCGCGGCTTGGCGTGCATGCGGGTGGCCAGTTTGACCGTGCGGAAGAGGCCGGCGTAATGGCGCAAATCTTCCGGCCGGATCCAATTCGCCTGCAGTAAAACATGGCGGCGGTCGGGCTGGCGCAGGTAATTCCAGCAGATGTGCGGCGTCCAGCCTTCCATGTTGTCGGTTTCGTCCAGTTCCTGTTCATGCGCCACCAT
>JAAZBG010000048.1 GCA_012513915.1 Fibrobacter sp. | reverse complement strand
GTATTGTGTCAATAACTTCATTTGTTTTTGGTAACATTTTATTCCCTTAATATTCATCAATCACTTGTTTTACAAGCCCTTTTACCAGTCACTTGATACAATAAAAACAGTCGAAAAGTTCCATAGTTACTTGTTACCGTAAATATAATCTTCGGCCGCACCATTAAATCCGGGCATTTTTATGATCGATTAAACGCAAAGACACCATAAAACGATGTCTGTTCTACTATCGCCAGACATGTTTCGGGTAACGGCGCGACAGTGTTTTTTTCAGTTCCGGATAATGCACTGACCAGAAATTTGCAAGGTCACTGGTGATCTGTACCGGGCGGTTATTTGGGGCAAGCACTTCGATACGGACCGGTTCACCAGCGATTTTAGGTGAGGCTGAAAGTCCATATAGCTCCTGAATGCGTGCCCGTCCTCTTACACCACTACCAGCTTCATAGATTAAACGCAATTTTCGTCCGGATGGCAGAGGAATTGACACTGGGGCCACATTTTCAAGAAATCCATACTGCTGAGCACTGAGCATTCCCTGCAGTATCGGAAGCACCGGTTTTGCATGTACCTTATCGAGTTTATACTCACCCTGACACAAATCATGGATCACTAACCGGTAGTCATCATCATTAAAACAGGGGAAATGTTGATCCGGGTACTTTTCAGCGGCATAACGGACACGGTTGATCCAGTCGTCCACCGTATCATCCCATTGTGCCGGTTTTATATTCTTTGACAAAATAATATCAGCAAGCATGGATGATGCCTCTGCGGAAGGTTCACACTTTACCTTTTCGTAAATAGGTACACCAAGACAGACGGTTCGTTCATACACCTCGACAGCTTTACTAATCTGATTCCACTCTGTCTGTACTTCTGTTTTCCAGGATGATTCAAAATGTTCAAGCAGCCATTCATCAGTGATTTCAGTTGCAAGCGACAATGTTGTTTTAATCTCCTGACGCGCATCTTTTGTTTCCCGGATGTCCGTTGCGACAATCATTGATGCGCTCCGGGCAAGACTTTTTTCGTGAAGTACACCACGTCGTCCGTTGCGTAGTTTACAAATAAGTGTTCCTCTATCACGGCGCACCGCAAGATGGTCCGGGTAGGCAAGCAGGATACATCGTGCAAGTTCCGCAGGTGCATCACCGCTGTCATGAGTATTCATATGCATTTTTTTGCAGATATCAATAAAATACGCCTGCGTTCTGAGAATATTCCGTGCAGCGGATGCATTGACAGCGTAACGTGCACAGGCTGATGGATCAAACCCGCACTTGTCAATTTTACGTAAGAGGCAGTACTGGCCGTAAAAATCGGATGCGATCGCGTGCGTATGCGCTTCTTCAGGGTAATCCGGTTTTCCCGCAAGCGGAGAGCGTTCAGAAAGCAGAGCCGCACTGAATGTCGCAAGATGTAAACAATTACGATTTGCCCCCTCAAGCAGCAACCGTGCAAGACGCGGATGCATCGGAAAGGCACTTAATTCAACACCCGCCGGACTAAGCTTGCCCTCATTGTCAATTGCGCCAAGAAGCAGCAGCGTCTCAAGTGCCTGATTAAGTGCAGATTCCGGTGGTGCTTCAAACCAGGGGTATGCCACACAGTCAGTATAGCCAAGCTGCTTTATTGACAAAACCGTTTCAGCAAGATCAACACGGAGAATCTCGGGTGTTGAATGAGACGCAAGCCCGGTCTGTTTACTTTCACTCCAGAGACGGATACATACCCCGCTTGCTTCACGACCAGCCCGGCCGGCCCGCTGGTCTGCGCTGTCGCGGCTTATTGATTCTGTAAAGAGTGTATTAAAACCGCGGGCTGCATCAAAACGGTTTACCCGTGCAAATCCGCTGTCGACAACATGACGCACACCCGGAATTGTCAGCGATGTCTCTGCGATGTTAGTTGCTATAATTATCTTACGGCGATCTGTTTCATTCATAACCAGATTCTGTTTATCCGCCGGCAGATCACCATAGAGTGCAAAAACCTGAACACTCTCCCCTCTAACCGTAGTGTCAACAGCATCCAAAGTTCTCCGGATCTCGTAAACACCAGGCATAAAAATCAGGATATCACCATCAAGACCCTCCCGGATAATTGAAAACACTGCTTTTGCAGCCTGATCCCATACAGGAACAGTATTTGGCATAGACTGATATCTGATAGTAACCGGGAAAACCCGTCCCTCGGATTGAATAACCCTGACAGGATTCAGAAATGCCTTCAGAGGCTCAATTTCAATCGTTGCAGACATGACAATAATTTTCAGATCAGGTCGTTTTGTTCGCTGAAGATCCACAGCAAGACTCAACCCCATATCACTTGTCAAACTACGTTCATGAAATTCATCAAAGATGATAGCAGATATATCACCAAGTTCAGGATTACCCAGAAGCATTCGTGTCAATATGCCCTCAGTGATAAAACATGCTTTTGTCTGTTTTGATACCGCCGATTCAAATCGCGTCTGATACCCTATTTCATCACCGGTTGTACCATTACGCTCCTGCGCTACGCGTGATGCAAGCATACGGGCGGCAAGTCTCCTTGGTTGCAAAATGAGAATACGGCCCCTGAGCTGCACGTTATCAATAAGAAACTGAGGAACCTGTGTTGACTTTCCGGAACCGGTTGGTGCTTTTATAATAAGTCGGTTATGAACTGCAAGCGTTGATACAATCTCCATTTCAAGAGTCTGTACCGGAAGAACAGAATTGATCATGTCATTATTTCTGAATTAAAAAGGTTTTCTCTCTATGTTGTGCTTTAACTTTTAGAAGCATCACCTGGGAAGCTGTCTGAGGAATATGTATTATTTTGTCAACGTCAACATACTGCGATGTAATCAGTTTGCCATTCAGGGTATACCACAAGAGCTCAGGTTTGATTTTACCGGCAAAAGAACCGGATACAATAATAGTATTTTTAAGTGTCCTGACTGAAAAATCAGTCCCGTTAGTTTTTAGGATGTTTACATTACGGGCAACACCAGTAACCATTTGAAGCGCCTTAAGAGCATTAAGTTTCCCGGCTCCCCAGACAATATCTTCCGATGACAGTATTCCTGTGGCATCATCTTCATACGCACTTAACCTGAGTACCTCTTTTGCATCTTCCGGGGTAAGCGTTGGTTTCACCTGAAGCATCAGTGCAACAACTCCGGCAACGACAGGCGCAGCCAGGGATGTTCCCGCTGTAAAGGAGTACCGGTTTGCGGTTGAATTGATATCTGGCCAGACAACGATATTTGTTGTATCACCGGCTCTGCTTAATGGTCCAACAATATCTGAACCAGGTGCACAGATGTCAGGTTTTATTCTCCCGTCAACTGTAGGACCATGACTCGAAAATGGAATAATCTTGTATAAATACTTATCATCTCCATCATGTAATACACCATTCCACTTCAGAACATCAAGTTTACAACAATATGCCCCCACAGTAATATTGCGTTTGGCTGTCCCACCTACTTCGTTTATAGAAAACAAGGTGTCTGCATCGTAATACCCTTCCAGACCAAGACTTTCAAGAGAGTTTTTATATACATTCCATACATGCAGTGTGTCAACTGATGTACTTGAGTGTGTAAAACTAACACCAAGCATCATGTCTGGATTAGTACTGACAGTAAACGCCTGTAGATGTACTTTGGAGTTCAGCTCACTTTTTCGCTCTGCAAGTGCATAAAAAAACACGGTGTCTTTCTTTCCACTCACCGAGTCGTTCAGGAAAATGGTATCGGTAACGACTCTGTTAAATGTCGTCGAAATTGTCGGTTGTACCACATGGTAAACCATTGTACTTTTATCAATTATTCTGAATGATGCCGAATAGTAAATTCCAGACTTACCCCAGATGTCAACACCTGCATATACTCTTTCAACACCATTTTCAGTATATGGTTTCGGTGTGATCCAGGTACCTTTTGTTTCATTGCGATTCAGAGTTAGCTGCGTATGCACTCTTCTGTCACCATCATTTCCCGCTGCTCCGACAATTATTCTTCCATTTCCGGAAAGCGCATCAATAGCCCTGTCAATGATCGAGGTACCATCATGAGGACCAATCTGTGTACCGATACTCATATTTATCACACAAGGCATCTTTAATGAATCAGCAACCGAAAAAATCCATTTGATTCCATTCACAAGGTCATTATCTTCACCGGTATAACAAACTCCTACAAGTGATGCATCCGGCGCAACACCATAGTAAGGATTTGAACCAACTCGCGATCCGGCAGCCAAACCTGCAATCCAGGTGCCATGAACATGTGAGTTGAGTGCAAACATGGAATCAGCCATTATTTCAGTGCTGTTTTTAATTGTTCCGAGATTATATTCGTTTTTTGGTCCGGTTGGATCATTCTGGTCCCAAATTGCAACAAACCTTGTTTTACCTGTTGAATCAAGAAATGCCTGATGACGTGTATCAAATTCCGTTTCCAGGATTCCAATTAATACACCATTACCTTTATATTGTTTGGGCAGGTCACTGATACCAACGCCATGTACATCATCAATGTATGATTGTTTTCTTGCAGAATCCATTTGAGGAAATACCCGTTGCGGCATTTTTGAGTAACGTAATCCGTTAATGGTTGACAGATATTTCGCAGTCTCTGCCGGCCCTTCAATCGTTACGATATCATCGGTTACTCTTGAGAGGAGTATCCAACCATACTCCTCAAGTTCTGACGAATTAAAGGTTGAATCGACAAGTGCAAGTACCCGGATTTTCTTAACTCCTGAAGCTGCCTTACACTGATTGGCTGCTTTTTTGAAATTTTCCTTCGATAGTACTGTCTTATTTTCGTTCAGTTGAACATGACCGCCCAAACGCGCATCACGTGCAGTTGAAGATGAGATAAGACCAAAGATCACAAGCACAAAGAGCAGTTTTGCCATATAATTCCAGGATCCCTTCTATTTTATTAATCTTAATAATATACAAAATTGGTCAAAATGCAATGTATTTATTCGCTTTAATAGTATGCAGCATAGGTTCACTGTGAAAATTCGCATTGTTTTCCTGGATGCAACTATTTATAAGCCCTCTTATTAAACAACATTTATGTTGACTCCATCCTTTACGTATGGTTATACTTTATCCATCGCAAAATTTTTACACCTCGGTTATTACAACATTGTGATATTTCTAAACGTTACATTGGCCTTCAGTCGTAATTCAGAATAATTTCATTTATCTGTTTTTCTATATAATCTCACTTTAAATTGGCATGTTAAGAGGGTACCTGATTTTTACATATTTTTAACGTCTTTAAAAGGCATTTTTAGATACTTCTTATCTTGGAGTTTTTATATTAATGGCATTTAAAACCGGGTCTGGCAGAAAATGTAACATTTATCCAGATTCGAACAGAAGTGAAAACAACCATACTTTCAACAATCAGAGGAGTTTTTATGCACCAAAGAAAGAAGAGCAAAAAAGGATTCTCTTTTTTGTACCTGCTATCATTTTTGATGCTCTTGGCTGGTAACACTTTCGCAAGTGAAGCTGATCTGGTACTTCCGGATAATCTTCATGCACATCCAAGTATCAACCTTCTCTATATTGGCCTTGCAATTTGCGGATTAGGGCTTATTTTTGGCATCTACACGTTTTTTCGCACGAAAGGAATTCGTGCACATAAAAAGATGATTGAAATCAGTGAGCTGATTTTTGAAACCTGTAAAACATATCTTATCCAGCAGGGTAAATTTCTGATCGTACTTGAAATACTTATTGGACTGTGTATTGCATTCTACTTTGGATATCTGCAACACATGAGTATAGGACACGTTACAATTATTCTTGTATGGTCGGTTATCGGTATTTTAGGATCTTATGGTGTTGCGTGGTTTGGAATCAGGATTAACACCTTTGCAAACTCACGTATGGCATTTTCTGCACTAAAGAAAAGCCCGCTTGATGTCCTTAACATTCCCTTGCAAGCAGGTATGAGTATCGGTGTTCTCCTTGTGAGTGTTGAACTCATTCTTATGCTTATCATTCTGCTGTATATGCCAAAAGAACTTGCCGGTGCATGTTTTATAGGCTTTGCAATTGGAGAATCACTTGGTGCAAGTGCGCTGCGTATCTGTGGTGGTATCTTTACCAAAATCGCAGACATTGGTTCAGACCTTATGAAAATCGTGTTTAAGATTAAAGAGGATGATCCACGTAACCCCGGCGTTATTGCAGACTGTACCGGTGACAACGCCGGTGATAGTGTTGGTCCTACCGCTGATGGTTTCGAAACATACGGTGTAACTGGTGTAGCACTCGTAAGCTTTATCCTTCTTGGTGTTTTTCAGGACTTTCAGGCCAGTTTGATCATCTGGATTTTCGTAATGCGCGTTATCATGATTCTTACATCAATATTTTCATATTATATCAATAACGTGGTGAGCAATGTGCGTTATAAACATCGTGATATGATTGACTTCGAGAGCCCATTAACACGCCTTGTCTGGATAACATCCGGTTTTTCAATTGCCGTTACCTATGCTGTCAGTTACTGGTTGATTCGTGATCTTCCAGGCAATCTCTGGGTGGTGCTTTCAACAATTATCAGCTGTGGTACTCTTGGAGCAGCACTTATCCCTGAATTCACAAAAATTTTTACAAGCCCTAAAGCAAAACACACGCGTGAAGTTGTTACGGCATCACGTGAAGGTGGTGCATCACTTAACATCCTGAGTGGCCTTGTCGCAGGAAATTTCAGTGCATTCTGGATTGGTATGATCTTCTTTGGGCTTATGTTTATCGCCTATCTCGCATCACAGTTTGGCCTTGATGGTATAATGCAGTATCCATCGATATTTGCCTTCGGACTTGTCGCATTCGGCTTCCTTGGTATGGGGCCTGTTACCATTGCGGTTGATAGCTATGGCCCGGTTGCAGATAACGCACAGTCAGTTTACGAATTGTCACTCATTGAAGAGGACAAAAACGTTTCGAACGAAATTCAGAAGGAGTTTGGTTTTACTCCGGATTTCAACAGAGCAAAGCACTATCTTGAGGCAAATGATGGAGCTGGAAACACTTTTAAAGCTACTGCGAAACCTGTACTTATTGGAACAGCAGTTGTTGGTGCCACAACAATGATCTTCTCACTTATTCTGGTACTTAAGAATACTCTTGGGGTTGATCCCGCAACAATTCTTAACATTCTCAATCCGTACACAATGCTTGGCTTTATCTGCGGTGGAGCAGTGATTTACTGGTTTACCGGAGCATCAATTCAAGCTGTTACTGCCGGCTCCTATAAAACGGTTGCATATATCAAGAAGCACATAAACCTTGACAAAGAGGGTGGTAAAGCATCGGTAGAAAATTCAAAAGAAGTTGTTAAAATCTGTACACAATTTGCACAGAAAGGTATGGTTAACATCTTCGGAGCAATTTTCTCCTTTACGCTTGCATTCGCATTCTTCAGTGCACCCAAAGGAAGTTATACCGATCCTGCCGCATTTTTTGTTGCATACCTTATTGCAATCGCTGTTATCGGACTTTATCAGGCTGTATTTATGGCGAACGCCGGTGGATGCTGGGATAACGCAAAGAAAATTGTTGAAGTTGACCTGAAGGAAAAAGGGACAGAGCTTCATGCTGCAACTGTTGTTGGTGACACCGTCGGTGATCCATTTAAGGATACATCATCAGTAGCACTCAATCCGATCATTAAGTTTACGACACTTTTTGGTCTGCTTGCAATGGAGATTGCAATCAGCGGCATGATCGGGACTGTCGCACCCTATCTTGCCGGTGCATTCCTGCTGGTTGGTATTTTCTTTGTATGGCGCTCATTTTACAGAATGCAGGTTCCAACCGAGTCATTCAATGGTAAATAATTGTGTGATTTTATAATTTCACAAGCAGTGTAAAAAAACGGCCTTATAGGAAAATATGGGGCCGTTTTTCTATTTCCAACGGCTCTACACTCATGCATTATGCTTGCATTTTTTAACATACTTATTATTATTAGTGCAAGGAGGCATGAGTATGGCAACATTACAAGTTAGAGATATAGTAACAGAACCTGAACCTGTCGTCAAAGCTGGGCTTATTATCTTTATCAACCGGATCAGTTCAAAATGTATTTTTAGATAATGGCACGAGGAAGACATCCAACACGACTGCATATTGCACCACCAACTCAGGAAGTTGCAGAAAAGTATTTACGATCATGGTATGGTGGAGATATCATACGTGAACCGCACAAGTTCCCCGGTTTGACTTCACAGGAGCTGTTTGGCAACAATAACCCTCTTGAGATTGATTTCGGCTGCGGCATGGGTGTTTTGACATGCGACAGGGCCAGGCAAAATTCCGGCAGTAATATTATTGGTATTGATTTTTCACAAAAGCCCATATTCTGCGGTATACATGAAGCTCATAAGTCCGGACTGGATAACATTAAATTTGTCCGATGTAATTTCAATGCGATAATGCCACTCTTAAAACCTTCATCAATAACAAAAGCCTACTACCTCTTCCCCAATCCCAGCAGGGATTATTTTAATAAACGGGCTAATGAGGGAAGAATGAGGTTTCTTGCGGCAATTTATAATGCACTTGCAGATCAGGGACAATTTATTTTTGCGACTGATTCATCAGAGCTCTTTAAATGTATGGAAACCATAATTAAATCCGAACTCCAATACAGCAATGTATCAGTTGACCTTGACGCGAGTGGAATATGTACATGGTATCGAAATATTTGGGAATCGCGAGGTAAGGATATTTTTGGTATTACGTTTTCGAAAACGGGTAATGCGCCAGGAGCTTGAGATGGACTTTACACAAGTGTAACCTTAGGTGCGCGTAAAGCATTGTGAAACAGGTTCTGAGCTAATTGACAATCAAGACCTCTCCCCCTGCCCCCACTGGTCCTTCGACCACTTCGATGCGTCGTCCCGAAGAGCGAGGGGGGTGAAAGTGAATAATAACCATACTATACATATCCGGAAAAATCACGCCCATCATGATAATTATAAAAATCATGGTTCGGACAAATTGCGATAGTGAAAGGGAAAATTGAATATCTGCAGCTAATCGAGTCTGGAATAGGCTGAATAATTCGGAGAAATCCTTCCACATCCACAAGAGTACAATCTGAGCTCCTCATCTTACTATCTAAGGATTGCATTTTGAACTGTCGACACATTGTAGACAGTTCCTGAGCGGAATGATTAAAAGTACCTTAAAAAAGAATTTCCTTGCTTTTCTGTATCCAATCAGATACATTATTGGTATGCATATACTTAAGAAGACAGCATTATTTGATACCTGGTTAAAAGGACTTCGTGATATAACGGGTAAAGGGAAAATACTTGTACGGATTAAGCGGGCTGAGTCAGGTAATCTTGGTGATTACAAAGCTTTAGGTTCTGGATTGTATGAAATGAGAATTGATTACGGTCCCGGCTATCGACTTTACTTTATGAAAGATCAGAACACAATAATACTACTTCTTTCCGGTGGGATAAAATCATCACAGGAAAAGGATATTAAAAAAGCTCTTAACATGATAAAAGAAATTACGGTGCACCATGGAAATTAAAATATCAAATTTTGATGTTTCAGAATATCTGGATGATGAAGAAACAATTGCATCCTATCTTAGTTCAATAATTGAAGAGGGTGATCCTCAACTCCTGCTCGCTGCTATAAGTGACGTAGCAAAAGCGCGCGGAATGGCTAAAATAGCATTAGATTCCGGATTAGGAAGAGAAAGCTTATACAAAGCATTAAAACCTGAATCAAAACCACGATTTGAAACGGTTTTGAAAGTTCTGAATTCGTTAGGAGTTAAAATCCAGTTTAATGCACTACACGAAAACAGTAATGAGAATGTTAAAGTTAAAAAAACTGAAAAATCCAGTAGTGTATCAAAAATAAAGAAACCTGTTTCACAAAGAAATACAGTACGTCATGTATAATGATAATTCACATTACCTGGCAGACTAGACTTTTTCTGTTACATTTCCAAATTACAGTTTGAACAATTTGCGAAAGTGATAGGGAAAATTGAATATCTGCTGCTAATCGAGTCTGGAAAAGAAGGCAACAAGTTTTGTGGAAGATTTTTCTGATCAGAAGGAAAGGAATGTGCCCATCCTCCCCTTCGTCCACGTGTGGAGAAATGGGCCGGGGGATGAGGCCTTTGCGCACCGGTTTCGAGAGTACGGATAAAGCATTCAATCCAAACCGAAATTCAACAATTTAAATATACGCCCCAAGCCTGTAATCGTGTATTTTCAAGTACATGGATACTCACCTTAGAAATGCCGGGAAACTTAAAATTTTCTTCGGAATGGCACCTGGCGTTGGTAAGACACTTACGATGCTCAAAGCCGGGCTTGATATACAGGCCCGCGGAGCAAATGTTGTTGTCGGATACGTGGAAACACACGGTGACCCGGAAGAATCGGAAATTATCTCAAAAATCGAGATGATTCCGCTGGTACTCAAGGATGATGATTTTCCTTATGGTGAGATGAATCTGGATGCTGTACTTGCCAGGCGACCACAGATTGTCCTGATCGACAGGATGGAACATATCAACCACCCGAAGGCACGTCACCGGTTCCGCTGGCAGGATATTCAGGAACTGCTTGATCACGGAATAAGTGTCTATACGACCCTCAATGTGCACCATGTCGAAAGCCTGATTGATATCGTTTTTCAGATCACCGGAATCAGATGTACAGAGATTGTACCCGACCGGATGCTTGACAGCGCTGATGAGATTGAACTTGTCGATATGCCGCAGGATGAGCTTCTTGTCAAATTTACCGACAATAAAATCAATGTTCCCGATTACATGAAAACAATCGCTCACGATTTTTATCGTAAAGGTAATCTTACCGCCCTGCGCGAAATCGCGTTACGGACACTTGCAAAACGAGTCAATCTTCAATTGACAGAATACATGCATCAGCGTAATATTCACGGGCCATGGAAAACAAACGAACGTTTTATGGTCGCCATCGATGCAAGTGTGCGCAGTGAGGAACTGATACGCATGACTACCCGTATGTCACTCTCGGTTGAGGGTATGTGGTATGCGGTGCATGTACAGACAAATGATACGATTAATGCTGTTGATGAGCCCCAGCTCAAACGTAATTTCATGCTGGTTCGGGAACTCGGCGGAGAACTGATTGCAACTGCTGATACTGATATCGCTTCCGGAATCTTACGGACTGCAAAACAGAAAAATGTCAGTCAGATTATTGTCGGTAAATCGTATCGTCACCCATTGCTTCGATTAATCGGGCAACAATCAATCGTCGATAATTTAATTAAAAATTCCGGCGGTATTGATATTCATGTCATTGAATGTTGCAGAAATGACTCTAAAGTTGACAAACCTAAAACAGCCACTGAATCATCCGTAAAGATTTCGAAACAATATCTGTTAACACTTGGAATAACCGCCCTTGTTTCAATACTTGGTATTTTTTTGCAATCACTTGTCAACTACCATCTGATAGCAATTGCATTTCTGTTCACCAATACCTTTATGGCTTTGTTTTTTAAACGCGGTCCGGTAATAGCAGCATCAGTGGTGAGTGCAATCGTCTGGGGCTACATGTTTGTTCCGCCGCCGATGCAGTTTTCGCCTAAAAACATTAATGACATTGTATTAATGGGGATGTATGTTTTACTGTCAACCATAACATCCTCATTGGCAATTCGTGTACGTAACAAAGATGAACTCGTCCATTTCAGGGAACATCAGACATCAACGCTGCTCTCATTTGTGGAATCACTTTCTACCGTACAATCAATTGATGACATCTTCCAGATTTCGGAGGATCATATTTCCCGCACGTTTGGTGCGAAGAGTTGCTTTTACTATCCTGACCAGTCCGAGAATCTTGACAGGCAGATTCACAGTGCCAGTACATTTACCGATCCTGTTTACGATACTGCGCTCTGGGTATTTATGAACAAAAAGCCGGCCGGTAAAGGCACTGACACATTTCAACGTGTCAAGGGTACGTATTATCCTCTTATCAATTCAGGCAAAGTTGAAGGGGTTATCGGCATTCATTTTGAATCACAAAACAGCTTGTCATTAAACAATGAAGCACTTCTTCTGACCTTTTTCTATCACATATCACTGGCTCTTGACAAAGAACGGCTCAACCGTCATGTTGGCGAATCCAGAATTTATGCTGAGTCCGAACGCCTTTACAAAACATTGTTTAATTCAATCTCCCATGAACTTCGTACACCACTATCAACAATCCACGGGGCATCAGCAGGCCTTCTTGACGAAAAGACATCTGATGATCCCCGGATCAGAAAAACACTAGCTAAAGATATTCATGATGCAACCGGGAGACTCAACCGGCTTGTTGAAAACCTGCTTAATATGAGCAGGCTCGAATCAGGACGCATCAGAATCAGCAGGCAGTGGTGCGACATTCAGGATCTTTATGCTACAGTCAAATCGCAGTTTGCAGCCGTATTATCAAAGCATGAGATTACCATTGATGTTGAACCGGACTTTCCATTTATTAAAATTGACGATGGACTTTTTTATCAGATAGTTTCAAACATAGTGCTTAATTCGGCACAATATTGTCCCCAGGGAACGAAAATATCCATGAAAGCGTTTATGGACAATTCCATTCCCACATTACGTTTTGACGATACGGGAAATGGTTTTCCAGCGAATTCAATACCACGTCTGTTTGATAAATTCTACAGAGTTCCCGGTACAACATCGGGTGGTACGGGTCTTGGGTTATCGATTGCAAAGGGTTTTGTTGATGCACACGGGGCAACAATTACTGCAGCAAACAACGAACATGGCGGCGCACAAATAACAATCACACTGCCATCAATGGCACAACCAGTCTCTATGCAGGATAATGAAAATGGGTGACCAACAGACAATCTTGATTATTGATGATGAACTACAGATTCGAAGGTTCCTTCGTTTCAGCCTTGAAGCAAATGATTATCAGGTGCTTGAAGCATGTAATGGCAAAGACGGGCTTTACCTGGCAGCAATGCAGCGGCCGGACCTTATCATACTTGACCTGGGGCTTCCGGACATTGACGGAAAGGAAGTGCTGCAACAGATTCGTCAGTGGAGTAAAATTCCTGTTATCGTACTCTCTGTCCGCAGCGATGAAAACGAAAAAGTCACCTGTTTTAATTTTGGTGCTGATGACTACGTGACAAAACCATTTTCCACAATGGAACTGTGCGCCCGGCTGCGTGTCGCCCTTCGTCATGCCAACAAAGATATTGAGGACCCTGTATTCGTAAACGGCCCCCTTGCAGTTGATCTTGTTAACAGAGTGGTTAAGGTCAATTCACAGGCAATACAGCTGAGCCCTACCGAATATGACCTTCTGGTATTTTTTATTAAAAACGTGGGAAAAGTTCTAACCCACCGGATGATCATGAAAGAGATCTGGGGACCACACCGTACGGAAGAGAGTCATTATCTTCGCGTTTACATGCGCCAGATCAGACGTAAACTTGAATCGGATCCATCACAACCGACACTGTTTATAACAGAACCCGGTGTTGGATACAGGATGGTGGTGTTGGAATGAGGGGAATGAGGGGAATGAGGGGAATGAGGGGAATGAGGGGAATGGGAGAATCCAGAATCCAGTAGCCAGTAGCAAAAGAGCAAAAGAGCAAATAGCTAAGAGCGATTGTATCGTAATAACACCTTAAGAGGAGAATATATATGAAAAGAATTTTGTATTGCTTTGCAGCGATCGTTTTATGTCAATCTTTTAGTTTTGCGGAAAAACAATTTTCTGCAAAGATCGGCCCCGCCTGGCCGTCGGCGCTTTGGGACACCGAAAAACCGACTGCCTGGGACGCAGCGCTTCAAACCGGAGCGCTGTTTGATAAGCGAGTTAGTATCGGTGGATCGATTGATTTTCTTTGGAATAACGATGCTAAGGAAACAGCTCAGGGAAATGGGATTTATCAGGTCTCTGTAACGCAGCGTACATTTATGTTTCCAGTTTGTGCCTATTTATCAATTTCGCCACTTCCAGACCTTGTTCTTTCACCCTGTATCAGCGGTTATGTCGGACTTAATACAATGTATTTTGACTATGAAGGTAATAGCATTAGAAGAACTGAAGCCGATCCGTCAATCCGTGTTGATGGAGATGGATGGTATATGGGGCTTATCTGGAAAGTTGCTACAGACGCTGTTTTTCGCATCGGAGATAACAGTTCTCTTTTTGCCGGACTTGAATACCAATGGTCAAAACCTCGTAAACTTGGTGAGAGTGAGGGGAATTTGTATCTGCGTCGTAACATGAGCGGCCTTGGTATCCGAATGGGTGTAAAGGTGGATTACTGACATGCGGATAGTGTTGCAGCGTGTAAAACGGGCACAGGTCTCTGTTGATAATAAAATCGTTGGTAAAATTGACAAAGGCATTATGCTTCTGCTTGGTGTACATCACAATGATACTAAGGAAACAGCTGATTTTCTTGTACAAAAGTGCATTGACCTGCGTATTTTTTCCGACGGTGATGACAAGATGAACCTGTCGCTCAGGGATGTAAACGGATCTGCCCTTATTGTATCGCAGTTTACGCTGTATGGCAATTGCAGTAAAGGCCGCAGGCCAAGTTTCATTAACGCTGCCCCACCCCTATTGGGTAATGAACTGTATGAATATTTCGTTACCCAAATGAGAAAACAAATTGACAATGTGCAAACAGGAATTTTCGGTGCCATGATGGATGTCGAACTTGTCAATGACGGACCTGTAACAATGATTCTAGAAAATTAATATAATTGTACGGGCGAATCATTATTCGCCCGCATTATTCGCCCGATTATTCCCCCCCGATCATTCGCCAGAATTTATTGGCCCAACTTGAAAAACTTTTTTTCAAGAATACCCATCCGGCACCCATAATGATTTTACGATCATTGATTTTGTATCACCATAAACAGTATCGCCGTCTTCCATTCGACATCCTTATTGTCAAGCTGCACATGAAGCAAACGTCTGATTTTTTCAACCTGCTCTGATGTAGCACGCTCTGCAATCCGGCTGCCTAACGATTTACGTCCGGTAACAGCCTCTGTCCTGAACCAGTAATCGATCTCTTTCGGAGCAATTCTTCTGTGGCTTGTGTCAATATGTAAGCTACTATGAATCCTGAGCGGTATCGTTTCCTGGATTGTTTCAATAAGTGATGCAGATGTCCAGTTAACGAGCGGATCTGAACCATCATTAAAAAGTTCCCGTTCTGCATCACGTAGTACTTCGAATAGTCCGGTTTCTGTTCTTGTCAGATCAATCAGATCTGAAATCCGCTGTCCTTCTGATGGTACTGTTTCAGCAAGCGCCATCTTTCCAGACACATTCAAAACACCCATACAGTCACTTAAAAACGATACTTTTTGAACGATATTTAAGAGAACATTACGTCCAAGAATTTTATCAAAACGAACAGAATCACCTGCGGTACTGCGAATATCTTCAATAATGGATTCAGACTTTTTCCTGATTATTTGCGGACGCGTTAACAGATCCATCCGTGAAACAACAGACATAAGTGTGTTCTGTGATTTATCATCATGTGCAACAGCCCACACACTTCCATCAGGAGTCTGTCGGGATGCTGCAAATGTCAGTAAACCGGTTCGTGCGTTACAATCAAGAACCAGATCTTCTCTTTGTAAATCTGCGGCAGCAAGGATTTTCTCACGGATGACACCAAGATGCACACCACGGTTTCCCAGTGTCCGTTCGAGCCATTTATCACGCTCAGGATCATTTCCATTTCCTGTCAGAGAAAAGAGATCCGTCTGCTCCTGCTCAACCATCGCTTCAATCTGAGCCTCACGGTTAAGCGTCACCTTTTCCCTGATACCTTTCTCATAACCCTGATCTGAAGGCTGATAAAAGACTTTCCCCTGCATTGACAAAGGAAGATACTGCTGTGCAACCCAGTGATCACGATATGCATGAGGATACATATAGCCATCACCATGTCCAAACCCTTCCTTGTCCCTGTTTCCATCACGTAAATGATTAGGAACATCATCCTTCGCTTCCTGCTGCACTGCATTGAGTGCATCAAAGAATGCCATACTGGAATTGCTTTTAGGAGCAGTCGCAAGATACAGGCAGGCATGAGCAAGATGATATCTGCCTTCAGGCAGTCCCACATAATCAAATGCATGTGCGGCATCCATGACAACACCAAGTGCATGTGGATCTGCCATCCCGACGTCTTCACAAGCAAGAATAATCATTCGTCTGAAAATAAAGCGGGGGTCTTCACCGGCATACACCATTTTCCCCATCCAGTAAAGCGCTGCATCAGGATCAGAGCCCCTTACGGATTTTATGAATGCAGAAATGGTGTCATAATGTACATCACCATCACGGTCATAAAGAACCGCGCGCTGCTGGATTGATTCCTCTGCAATCTCACGGGTGATATGAATCTCTGATTCCTGCGAAATTGCTGTCGTCTCAACCGCAAGCTCAAGCGCATTGAGCACACCGCGAGCATCACCGTTTGCAACCTTGACAAGATGATCCAACGCATCATCATCAATGGTTACGTCGCGATTACCGTATCCGCGATCTTTATCATTGATAGCCTGATATGCGACAGCTTTAAGATCAGTTTCATCAAGCGTACGAAGCTGAAAGATACGTGATCGCGAAACCAGTGCTTTATTTACTTCAAAATACGGATTTTCGGTAGTAGCGCCAATAAGAATCAGAATACCGTTTTCAACATGTGGAAGAAGTGCATCCTGCTGTGCTTTATTAAACCGGTGTACTTCATCGACAAAAAGAATTGTTCTCTTACCGTAAAGTGACAGGGTTTTCTGGGCAGAGTCAATGGCATCACGGATATCCTTGACACCAGCAAGGACAGCATTTATGGAGATGAAACTGGCTTTTGTTGTATTTGCGATAATTCTCGCGAGCGTAGTTTTGCCGGTACCCGGTGGACCATAAAAAATAAGACTTGACAATTGATCAATCTGAATTGCCCTGCGCAGCAGCCGCCCCTGACCAATAATGTGTTCCTGTCCAATGTATTCATCAAGTGTGCGCGGACGCATCCGGTCTGCAAGCGGTGCATTCCGCTGTATCATCTGATTTTTACGTTCTTCAAACAAGTCCATCACAACACCTTGATATGAAGATATTACTCTCTCGCAGTACAGATAACAATACCTCTGTAATATGCCCGCAGAATCTGCTCAAATGTCTGACCGGCTTTTGCACGTGCAATTGTACCGGTCTGGCACATACCCACACCGTGTCCATATCCGACGCCGCTAACTATAACCTCTTTTGCTGTATTGGATGTAATCGCAAAATTGGCACTTTTCAAAATAGGATTACCACTTTGTGAACGTCTGAGAATAAACCGGATCTGATCACCAACTGCAGTATATTTCCAGTTTGATCCGCTGATAACCAGTGCACGAATACGGCCGCATGAATAATTGCCGGTAATATCAAATTTCCTGATCGGTAGTTTATACTGCTGTTTTCCATCGATAGTATTCAACGATGTTATGACTATTTTATTAAGATTCTCCCTGGACCATCGTTCTTCCCAGCGGAACGATTTTGAGTCCTTACACCAGGCTCGTCCGGTGCTGTCTTTGTCATTTTCAGACCTCAGGTATTCAAGCATCGGTTTATTTTTCCAGACATCTTCAATGTTGGCAGTAAAACCGCCGCATGTTGAATGGTAGTAAGCACGGGCAATACTGTCGTTATAAACAAGAATCAGCCCTTTTGTCAAACGGATCGCAATATCTGCATCATGATACTCAGGTTTAAAACCTCCATAGACCTGATCAGCTACCGTTGCATATAGATCAAAAGGAGCAGTGAGCCGGTCACTGATTTTCTGATAGGTATATGTCCGTGCAGCAATTGCCTGAGCCTTAAGTGCCTCAATACACGTTTTGTCAAGAGTACCAATTTCAAGCGGCACAACTCCCCGGAGGTATTCCTCGATCGGAAGTTCATTTACAACTGCGAATGTTGTTTTACTGTCATTATACAGCTTCATGCTTCCCCGATAGCTATCGGTATTCAGGTCAATAACATTATATTCATTACGGGAAATGAGTGTACATGGCAGATGAACAGTAATTTTCCCCCATGCAGCTTCCATGAGAGCTGTCCCGTTCTGCAGCATAAGCACATTCAATCGTCCCCGAAAAACCATCGTCTGCCCTTTAGACTGATGAATTTCCACATTTCCGATTGAGTAAAATGAATACTGTGTCAGCTTCTGTTTTAAAAGTACTCTGACATTTGAGCGGTGAACCCTGAATGGTGGATAACGCAGCGAAAATTGTTGTATAGTACCGGAATCTAATACATCAACCTTTGAAGCGGTATCTGGCATCGCAGCGGGAACAGTTATAGAATCCAGTACTGACGAGAAATCTACTGAGTCTGTTAGTTCTGTGGCATGAGCATACGAGACATTTACATTAAGAGAATCTTTAACACCGGAAGAAGTGTCAGAATGAGAACGAAGTGTAGTACGGTTGAAAAAACAACCGCACATAATAGAAACGCAAACAATAACAAGTAATCTTGAAAAGGTAGTCTTTATCACCTTTCAGCCATTTTTTTAAGTTTACCGCTCAGCATTTTCCTTTGTAAAGGACTCACATGGTCGACAATCATAAGACCGTTAAGATGATCTGTTTCATGCTGCAATGCGCGGGCAAGAAGTCCATCGGCGTTTTCAATGTTAAACACATTACCAAATTCATCCTGTGCCTTGACACTTACAAAAACAGGCCGCGTTACTTTCAGGGTAATACCCGGAAGACTCAGACACCCCTCTTCGTTGGTCGCGGTTTCTTCTGAATGGTAGGTAAATTCAGGGTTAATAAGCACAATTGGAGGCTTTTCACCCCCGGTCGCATCAATGACCGCAAGCTGCAACGATTCACCAACCTGCGGTGCAGCAAGTCCGACACCATCTTCTTCTACCATGGTTTCGATCATCTCTTTTACAAGCAATCGCAGTTTATCATCAAAGACAGTGACAACAGCACCTCTTTTCCTCAGAACCGGATCACCATACACGCGCACATCCAACACTACTTTTTCTCCTTGGTTTCTTTTGCGTCCCTTGTATCCTTAGCATCATCATTTTTAACGGCTTTGTCAGCAGTTTTTTCATCTTTCTGAATAGTTGCAATAGCAACCTTTGTAAATTCGACATTAGTATTATCAGCGATGCGAACAATTACCGATGTATCCTTTACACTATGAACAATACCCATAACTCCGCCAATAGTGATAATTTTATCACCTTTCTTGAGACCATCCATCATCGCCTTACGATCTTTGGATTTTTTCTGTTCCGGTCTGATCATCAGAAAGTAAATAATTGCAAACATAATCAGCATCATCGGGATAATACCCCCAAAGGATGCAGTTGGTGGCGGAACACCTTCCTGGCTTAAAACAGGTACTGCCATTAAAAATACTGATAGTGCTGAGGTTGTCCAAAAACAGCGACGCATTTCGTTTCCTTTCGAATCAGATAAATAATATAGAATACTGTGGTAAAATACGTACCTACTGAAAAAAAAGCAATGAAAAGGTAGCCCTGCCATCTTAAAAAAAGTTAAAAATTAAGAGAATTCCTCTTCCTAAACCTTATGATACATCATCATTGCTTTAGAAATCTCCTTAAAGTATTTATTGGGCATGGAAACAATGTATCTGGCAAAATGGCTCTTAACAGAAACGATGGATCTAATTGAAAATGGCGCAGTTGTCATTAATGATGAAAAAATTGTGTCTGTGGGACCGCGAAGCTGGGTAAAACGCAGCAATTCTGCACGTATAGTCAACCTTGGTGATGTTCTTTTGATGCCAGGTCTGATTAATATGCACACACACCTTGATGCATCTGCCGTTCGTGGAAATTTCCGTCCCCATGATGAGACATTTGCAGCATGGAATGCAAAACTTTCATCAAGAATAAAAATGACACCAGCCGTGCAGCTGCAATCGAGCATAAAATTGACAATTCGCGAGTTAATTGCAAATGGTGTGACAACAATTGTTGACACCACCCGGTCTGGCTTGTCAAAGGAAATACTTCAGCAGGAACCGGTGCGATCATGGGTGATTCAGGAACTCTACTGTGATGATATTGTGAAAGAAACAGCACTTATTGACGACTGCATTAGTTTACTTCATGATCACAAGCATTCAATAGTATCGTCAGGCATTGGACCATACGCACCTTATTCTCTCTCGCCTGATGCACAGAAAAGGGTACGTTTATTTGCCCATGATACTCAGATTTTATGGCAGACACACCTTGCGGAAAGTGCAGAAGAATTACAGGCTTTTTCTGAAAAAAACGGAGACCTCTACTTCCATATGACAAGGAAAAACAGCTGGCCGTTTGATCTTGCACCATCAGGACCGGTTCACTATGCATTACAATGCGATATGATTCCTGAAGATGCGGTATGTGTTCACTGTAATTATTCTGCCGGTAATGAACTTGAACAACTTGCAGCACGAAATGTATCAATTGTCATTTGCCATACCTATACCCATGCAACCGGACACAAACATTTTCCTCTTGACGTAGCGCTAAAGCGGAACTGTAACATCTGCATTGGAACCGAAGGGATTGCATCTCACGGTGATCTGAGTATATTTGATGAACTTTTTGCACTCAAACAGTCATATCCACATATCCATGCCAGAGATTTTATAAGGATGGCAACAATCAACAGTGCAAAAGCACTAAACGCGCATGAAAAACTTGGATCAATCAGCGAGGGCAAATACGCTGACTTTATTGCAGTCAGGTTTGCATATAGTCAAGGTGAAGACCTTCTTGAAACATTACTTGTCGAAGAACCCGAAATTGTTCTGTCTGTTATTAACGGGGATGAAATTATTGCCGGGTATTCATGATTATTACGGACATTTTGCCAGCCAGTTTACAACCTGCGTATCGGATGGAACGGCAAGATTTGCTTTGATCAGGTATCTTTTTGCTGTATCATAATCATGAAGATTCAGATAGGAAATACCTGCACCTTTTATGAGCGCTACATCATCCGGTTGACGGTTCAGTGCGCGTTCATAATAATCTGCAGCTGATTTGAAATTCCCGGTACGAAAGTTAAGCAGGGCAAGACTTCTGTCAAGTGCTCCGAGTGACGCATTTTCAAACCTGGTTGCAACCAGATATTCGAGTAATTTTGGTACATCGTTATTTTTATCGATAATAACATCAATCTGGTTTTGTGCATCTGTAAATGACGGGTATTTTTCGAGTGCTTTTGCAAAACCGGTTATTGCACTATTTGGATTCGCATCGCGTAAAAAAAGTGACGTCATGTAATACAGCATCCCCGAGGCTTCCCTGGCAGAGAGGATGCGCAGCGTATCAGAAGAATTCTTTGCATAATTTGACAAATACCAGGAATCCGGATATGCTGTCCCCCCCGTTAAAAGCTCTATATTCCGTTTAACGTTCCCGTTGTCAAACCGGATAAAGTAATGCGACTTTATCGATACAATCGATAACGGTATGTCCGCTTTTTCACCCACCAAAAGCATTAAAAGACAAGCACCGGGAACCGTAGCCGTTTTAAATTCATAAATTCTGTCCGGAAGGGAATTTTCAAATGTTTCCCGCTCTATTTTTACCACAATATTCATCTGTTTAAAAAAACAATCATTAAGCTTCCCTATAATTTTTTCAGGATCACTTTCCATAAACAGTCGTGATGAAAGCGCTGTTCCGGTACTGTCAATTGAGACATAATTTTTATGAAAGTTTCTTTTTGATACGGAATCCAACGCATCAATTTCTAAAGATATTTTCCTGAATTCTGATGATAACAGAAACGTCGCAGCGTCCTTTCCATTACTACCAGTCATCCGCAGTTCAAGTTCATTCTGATGCGATTGTGACGACGCCTCTATAGGTTGTTGGCTTTTACGGCAGCCGATACTGAGCGCAACAATGCAGACACACACAATAAGTTTTATCATAACGCCTTTCGAATCCAGTTTGTTACCGCAAATATGCACGACCACAAACATCAGGACTGGACTAATCTATAACAGGATCAATTTCAAACGGGCAGAACCAATATTCTAAATATACCACCGAAACCTTTTTTTTATCAATCTAATCAGTGGTGATTAGTATACATTTTTCACATTGTTACGATATTACAGCTCATGACACATACAATTGCTTTCTTGACCAACCCTGCAAATCTTTGTAAAATAGATACGTTAAATCGCTGAATTGAAAGGATAGATACCTCATTTTACCGTATCATAGATCAAACAGTTCTGCATTATTTTGAAATAATCATTCCAAAATGATATACTCAGAATACCGGCAATTTTGTTTGTAACACATTGCCCAATCATTTATTGTACCCTTCTATCCCTGATCAATATAAGGTAGCAGGTCATGAAACTTAGAACAAAATTAGTTCTTCATATTCTTTCTGCAACATTGATTATAATGGTGCTGCTCTGGGGTGTGATTCAACGGGTACTTATTCGTGGTTTCAATAAGGTTGAGTACAATTTTGCACTGCAAAGCATATTTCGCATTCAGGCTACACTTGATGAAATAACAGAGAACTTGAAATTGAAAGCCCTTGACTGGTCACGATGGGATGTCACGTATTCGTACATACATACACGTGACAGCCAATTTACACAAATATCACTCACTGATGATGTACTGACAACACTGAAATTAAATTTTATT
Organism: Fibrobacter sp.; assembly: GCA_012513915.1. Taxonomy (GTDB): domain Bacteria; phylum Fibrobacterota; class Chitinivibrionia; order Chitinivibrionales; family Chitinispirillaceae; genus JAAZBG01. The sequence goes on along the minus strand of JAAZBG010000048.1, from coordinate 30,324 downwards.
ATGCTGCTGGATACTACCAGCACAACTGTTTTTTCAATGCAGTACTATGCTGATATTGATCTTGCAAGTACGCTTTCCCCCGGTATCAGAGATGCAATAATAAATGACACGCTGTTAACCAGACACCTCGACGTTCACTGCATTCACTCCGGAATAATTATCGCAGATTCACATCCGATAGTACTCACTGCACAGCCGATTACATCCAGTGACGGTAAAAGGGATCCGAATGGTACACTTGTCTTCGGAAAATTTCTTGACATTGATGAAATCTGCCGGATTCAGCAATTGCCCCGCAGTTCAATTAAATTGACAGAATTTAACTCTGCACGATGGAATGAACTTGCCGCAGACAACCGGATTTATAAAGTTGACAGCACAATAATCATTAATCACACATCAAAAAAAAATCTTGCCTGTTATATGACAATTAAAGACATCTACAATAAAAGGGTATCCATCCTGGAAATCAGTCTTCCCAGGGATATTTACAAACAGGGTTTGCTGACCAATAATTACATTATTATAATAATATTTCTCACAGGCTTTACACTGGCCGAGGTGATTGCTTTACTTCTTAACAGGATTGTGACAACACGCATAGATAAATTAAACAATGATGTAACCGCGATAAAAATGGGATCTAACAGAAAATACCGGGTTACGGAAAATGGTAACGATGAAATTACCGGTTTCGCAAAATCTGTTAATGAAATGCTTGCTGCACTTGAATCTAAAGAGATGTTCATTAGAAAGCGTAATGCCGAGATGCAGTTGCTCATGAACTCTCTTCCTATTGGATTATTGTCAATTGATAAGCATTTCAGAATTAATCCTGAATATTCAAGTTCAATTGAAACAATAACATTGCAACATGATCTTTCCGGTAAAGATTTCATTACCACTTTCGGTTTCGATACAAAGGGAAAAAAAACATATGAAAGTATAATTGACTACCTTGAGCTGCTCACTCAAAATATGCTTTCTGATTCCGATATTGTTCAGCTTAATCCCTGTGAAGAATACGAGTATATCTATAATAATTATTCCCGATGGTTGCAAATGAGATTCTTTCCGATTAAACGTGGTGGAACAGTTCCCGATCATATTCTGGTAATGATTGAAAACATAACAGATAAAAAAGAACTTTCTGAACGGATCTCTTATTCTGAACGTAAGAACCATCAACTGAAATTAATTGCTGAAGATCCTGATTTGTTCTGCGAACTCCTGAATGAAATCAGTCATCTCGTTGACAATTCACTTATAATTCTTCATTCCTGTGAACATAACCTGACAACTGAAAAAATCAACAATATTTTTCGCGATATCCACACAATCAAGGGATCTGCAGGCCCGTTTGGTCTTGATATGCTTATTGGTATCGCAACCAGAATTGAAGATGCACTTGTCAGGATCAGGGAAACACATACACTGGATAAAACCACATCGGATTTTCTCCAGCACAATCTTTCAAGAATGAAAAGTGAGGTTCACAAAACAACAGAAATATTACGAAGTCTATTAGGTAATGATTTCAATGAAAATCCGGACATTCACCTTCGAATTCCACTCGAACAGATTAAAAATGATTTCATCGCTTTTGACAGAATACTCATGAACAGTGGCTTGACACATGAAAACTACAATAAAATACGCGAAGACATTTTTAGTTACTTTGTCACCATACGACTTACCCCGGCTAAACGCGGCCTTGCAAAAGCACTAAAAACAGCACCAACTATTATCGACCGTCTCAAGAAAAATGTTTCGCTTGTCATCTCAGGTGAAAATACACTTATTGATTGTGAAATCGCCAGGGATCTCAACAATCCCTTAATTCATCTTATTAGAAATTGCCTTGATCATGGCATTGAAGACAGCGAACAGGAACGAATAGAGTCAGGGAAACCTTCGGAGGGATTGTTACAGATTATCATTAGTAAAAATGATAGCCATTGGGTTTCTATTGACATTACCGATGACGGCAGAGGCATTGATCCGGATCTGATACGGACACAAGCTGTCGCCCGGGGCCTTATTACCAAAGCTGCGGCTGCTCTTTTAAGTGATAATGACGCGCTTGAATTGATTCTGCTGCCGGGTTTCAGTACTGCCACAGAAGTAACAGATTTAAGCGGCCGTGGCATTGGCATGAATGTTGTCAATGTGGTAATAAGTGATAAACTGGGCGGTAGATTATCGATAATCTCTAAAAAAAATGAGGGAACAACATTCCGTATTACAGTTCCATCAATGATAAATGTCGCATTGTGATTGTTATCCATGTGTGTACTTAATAACCGTTTTTTTTCTTATTATATTGAGTCTTATATTCCGTAGTTTCACAGAATGCCTTATAGTATTTTCATTTCACTATTTGAATATACACCAGTCGCATCAGGTAATTCAGTAGTAAGTCATTCCACCGGTATTTATTTGAGATGTGAGAAATGATTATTGTTTAATCTGACACCTTTTTAACATTAAGAGCATACTATGGATAAAAAAATACAGGAATGGGCAGATACGGTACAATCAAACGGCTGCCGGATTGAGTCGATAACAGTACTCAATGAAATCAGAAAACCTGATTCCTCACTACTATTTGCGCTTATTGATACAAAGGTATATGATCCGCAAGGACACAGATTACCAAACATTGTTTTTATCCGCGGACACGCATGCGTTATTGTCCCCAGAGTTTATAATACAGAAACACATGAATATGCGTATCTCATGGTGCGTCAGCGCAGAATCGGTAGCGGTGAAGACAGCCTTGAATTTCCAGCCGGTATGCTTGATTACGAAAGCGACAATCCCCCTGGTGTTGCAACCAAAGAGCTGTTTGAGGAAACCGGACTGACAATTGCAGAATCACAATTATTTTCACTATGTAAAACAAAGCTCTACAGTTCAGTTGGTGGCAGTGATGAAGGTATTTATTATTATGGCTGCCATATACACCTTGACAACGCTCAATACAAATCACTCCATAACAGGCTTCGCAAAAACGACCATGAAAACGAGCGTATAACTGTCAAACTTGTTACCAGAGAAGAAGCCTGCGAACAGACACGCAGCACACAGGTATTACTTGGTCTTTATTTATTTGAAAACTATCTGCAAACACATTCCTCATAACACAATTGTGTATCAGTAAAGGCGTCTATATGCGGGCTCAGATGCAGGATGATATGATACTTTGAGTATCATAATTTCGCTGGTCCAACCAGTTCTTCATTGAATTCAATATGCTTAGCAGATTTGATCAGGCGTCAGAATCATTATCGTATGGAAAAAAAATAAGGGTCTTCCAAACTGTTTGTCCGGAAGACCCTTATGGTAGTCCCTAGGGGAATTGAACCCCTGTTGCAGGAATGAAAATCCTGTGTCCTAACCACTAGACGAAGGGACCGTTATTTCAAACTTGCGCATAGAATATACGTAATCACTTTTGCACATGCAAGAACTTTTTTACTTTTTTATTAAACTTTATATCATTATTTTAACAACGATGAAATTACTGACTATAATCAGTACCATTGCAGCCACAACAGCGCTTCGCGTTGAGCGTCCGACACCAACTGCGCCTCCTTTTGTGCGAAAACCATAGTAACATCCGGAAAGTGTAATAACTCCGCCAAACACAAATGCTTTCACCATACAAATAACGATATCCTGTACCTGAAACAGACTTTTCAATCCCTGGTAAAATATCGCACTATCAAGATTAAGTGCCAGTTCTGCAACCAGCTGAGCGCTGACAATCGCTATCAGACACATAAAAATAGTCAGAACAGGAAGCATAATAAACCCGGCAATCATACGCGGAGCAAGAAGATAACTGTAAGGATCAAGTGACAGACACACCATTGCATCAACCTGCTCAGTCACCCTCATGGTACCAAGCTCTGCTGCAAGTTTTGCACCGATACGGCCAGTTATAATAAGTGCAGTAAACACTGGTCCCAATTCAGTAAACACCGCCTTACCAACTGCAAGCCCAAGATAAGTCAACGGTATGGCATCTCCAAAAATATATTGCACCTGCCAGGAACTGACCGCACCTACAAATACTGATGTAAGAAATACAATCGGCAGTGAAGCAACCCCCAGGCGCATCATTTGTTCCACCACCAGATGAAATCTGGACAAACTAAATGGAATTGCCAGAATAATTTTCCACAGAAATATCGCAATCGCACCAAACTGTTCAACAGCTTCACGCATTGATGTTCCGAATGAAACTGCAATATCGTCAATTACGTTTCTCATCAGCCTTCTTCTTCTGTCTGTTCAACCAGTAAAAACGCCATAAGGCTATGCCACACGTCATATATGGAAAGGTGACCACCGCAACCAGCAATGGGTATCCGATTTTCCACAGTGATGTCGTCGCGCGAAAATCGATGTCTATTGTTGTATCACCCTGAATAAAAAGGGGTCTGAAATACAGATTGATTCTTTTACTGTATAGTGCAGCTGCATGACGAACGCTCTCAAAATACCCGAACAGTTTACCACCCAGTGCCGGATCAGTAAAAACCAGTTCTGTTCTGATAATCAGCCTCCTGATCGCAATGATACGAAGCATACTTTTAAGAATCCGGACAATCCATCGCCATACCCGGTACCGCAACTTTTCCTGTTTAAGAAAAAACACCGCTGGCTGACTGTTGATCCTGCCTTTAATCCGCCTGATTTTATCTGCCAGCCGCTCCTTTATCACTTTTCGCTCAGGTTTTGTTTTCTGCTGTAATTTAGGCTCAACAGTTTGCGCCTCGTCAGGTTTTTGACCAGCCTGTAATGGTTGACCAGGTGTTGATTCAGGTGCTTCACCAGTACTGCTGGTATATGAACTCCGGTTTTGACCATTGCCCTGATTTGAACTATTCGGATTTACATCAGCATCACCTGATGGCACAACTAAAGTATCATTCTCAGCCTTGTGCTTATTGTGCCCGTTTTCCTTACCCTCACTCTTACTATCAGCCTCCTTCTTCTCCTTCTTCTCCTTCTTCCCCTTCTTTTCCTTCTTCCCTATTTTACTATCCTGTTGCCCTCTGAGGCTATTATCTTTCTTTCTAAAATCCAGCCTAAAGCCTAAAAATCTGATAATCAGGATGTTTGCAGTGAAATCATACTCCATTTTCACAAAAAAACTGCTTAATAGATAAAAAAACGCATTTAATCTGTTCCCATCATTGGTATTTGAATAGTGTAAACTGACACCAAAAGGAGTGAACATGACCGCGATAAGAGTTAGTGCTACAAGCGAAACAATTATCAGTAAAATAGTCCAGATCATACTGTATTTCCCGGAGTCAGGCTGTTTTTTGTTCGTCTGGTGGCACGAACATCACGGGACCATCTTCTGTAAAGATCTGATCCATTGGAACATCATGGTATTCAAAAGGCATTGAATCGTCATAGATCTGACAACTATAACCAATGCCGATAATTGGCACAAAGCCTTTTAACTCTTTTAAAAAACGATCGTAGCAGGATTTTCCCCGGCCAAGACGTGCCCCGTAGCGGTCAAATGCAACACCGGGACAAATGACACATCCGAGATCACTTTTAAAAAACGGTTTACGCAATGATTCAATGACTTCTGGAAACCCGGCGCTCATCACCGCAACATCAGTGTCAGGATTAAAAATCTCCGCGATACCCATCTCCCCGGAGCTATCTTTACTATAAGGTAAGACAACGCGTTTTCCTGATCCAAGCAGATTCTTTATCAGGCTATCCGTTTTTACTTCACTGCCCATTGACGCATACAGCATAACGACTGATGCATTTTTCAGGTAATCAGTACCACAAAGCAATGATGCTATCTGATTTGATTTTTCACTGCGACTGTATTCGCTCAGTTCTTTACGCTTTGCGATATATTCCTTACGAAGCTGTGTTTTCCTGTCGGGAACGACACTGTTTCCCTGAGGAATACTGGTAATTTGCGTAACACTATCAAACTCACGTTTTACTTTGTCGGTATAAAATCGTATCCGTGCCATACATTTTGCGACCGTCCGGATAAACTGAGGTATCTCCTTTGAACCGAAAAACAATAGAACCAGAACAGCAATCAACGCGACTTCAGAAAATCCCAGTCCGGTGTTCATGCAGATAACGCCTCCCGTTTCTTATTGCCTTTTGTCACAACAGCAGCTACAAGAATACTTAATCCGTACAAAAGCAATAACGGTGCGGCCAGAATACTCTGTGAAACGACATCCGGTGGTGTCAGGATTGCTGCAATAACAAAAATAATAATAATCGCATACCTGAATTGTTTAACCAGAAATCCGGCAGTAAGCACTCCCACCCTGGCAAGTACAAATGAAACAACCGGAAGTTCAAACACAATACCGAATGAAAGACTTAACTTAAGAAGAAATCCGAAATAGTCATTAGCTTTAAACATGGGATCAATACGGTTTCCGGCATAGGTCACTAAAAATTTCATGAGTAATGGAAACATAAAATAACAAAAGAGAATTCCCAGAAGAAAAAAGAGTGTCGAAAAGATCACAATCGGCAGAATCATCCGTCTCTCTTTTTTGTAAAGTCCTGGTGATACAAAACACCATAATTGATAAAACACCACCGGTGCAGCAACAATAAGACCGCCAGCTATAGCGATCTGCAAACTCAACATCACTATTTCTCCAGGAGCAGTAAAAATCAGCTTCGGTTTTGGTTCAATATACTGAATCGGATAGATCATTACAATATCGAGGATTTCCTTCCAGTAAATGCCGCAGGGAATGGCAAAGAGTACAATTGCTATTGCACTTTTTATAACACGCCACCGGAGTTCCTCCAGATGATCAAAAAAATGCATATCCGCAGGATTTTTCTTCACAAATGCTTTTGACTCCCCGACTTTGATGATTCTTCTGCATCAATCTCCTTCTCAACATCTTTAGTGGCTTTCTTAAATTCTTTGATACCATTCCCCAGCCCTTTTGCAAGTTCCGGAATTTTCTTCGCACCAAAGAGAAGGACTACGACAAGAAGAATCAGGATAATTTCAGTGGCTCCAAGATTGCCCATATTTACCTCCCAAATGAATTATTTAAGCATTTGTACATGCTGTTAACTCAAATATACCTGAATTTGTAAAAAAGTACTATAATTATTATAACCGAAAAGATATATTACTCAGGTTTTTATCGTCCGGCAATTTATATGGTATGAAAAATTCAGCAGTATTGGATAATAATGGTTATGAAAAAAGACTACCAGAGATCAAATTCAGATCATCGCAAAGAGCGTTCGTCACCCCGTACCAGCAGTGGTTCGTCCCGTACATCGTATGGAAGAAAACCAGAACACAACAATTCCTCATATTCAAAATCTGAGTCACGGGGACGTACTTCGGGGTATCGTTCAGAATATAGCAGCGATGAAACTTCTGACAAAAAAAGATCCGGTCGTACATATTCTGAGAATCGTAGTTCCTATTCCGATAATAAAAAAACATTTCGGGGTGATACAAAAAGACGCAGCAGTTCAGAGCATGGCTCATCACGTGATTTTGGTTATTCCCGGGATACCAGACGTGGTTCATACACTGCAGATCACGATCACAAACGGTCCCATGACCGGTATGAGCGTAAAACCGATGAACGAGGATCAGTGCGTCATGAATATAAAAAGCACGACCGTGACTACAAAGATCGATTTGACAAGAGAAGCCGTTTTGATGAACCTGACACTGACATTCCCGATCTGCCAGCAAATACAGGCGAACCAATGCCTGGTAGCGCAGAAAAAAATGAAAACGGCAGCGGTTCACAGAATTGTGTGTATGGTATTCATGCTGTTGAGGAGCTTTTAAAGACCCGCCTTACAGCAATTGACCACATCTACTTTGCAAAAGAACGTAAAAGTACTGAGTTGTTTGAACTCATGAAACTATGCCGCAAGGAGCGTCTTGCCTATAATCTTATTCCCGAAATGCGGATTGATCAGATCTGTCACTCCTCGAAGCATCAGGGGGTCGCAGCGTTATGCTGTGTAAAGGAATATATCAGTCCTGAAACACTGAAGGAACAGGTTCTTGACAAGAGTGATGCACTGATTCTGCTGCCGGCATCGGTAGAAGATCCGGGAAATCTTGGTGCAATGATCCGTAGTGCTGTAGCGTTTAACGTTGATGCAATGATACTTGAGCGCAAGAACACATCACCGCTTAATGCATCGGTTGCAAAAAGCGCAGCCGGTATGGTTGAGCACATGTCAATTGCACGTCCGAAAAACATTGAATCACTCATTGAGGAGTTCAAAGAACATAACTTCGCGATTATCGGTGCAGACGCAGCAAAAGGGGTAAGCCCTGATAAGCTCGATCTGACAGGGCCGGTAGTACTTGTTCTCGGTGGTGAACATCGCGGAATCCCGCCCTACCTTGACAAAGCCTGTACTGCCTTCGTGTCAATTCCGATAGTATCAGAAGCACAATCACTCAATGTTTCTGCGGCAACAGCAGTACTGCTGTATGAATGTTCCCGCCAGAGGGCTGGGGGAAGTGATGAGTAACGAGTGAAATTATGCGTAAATGTTCCGTTTGGCTGATTGACAATAAAAAAGGGCATCAGAAAATGACGCCCTTTTGTAAACTTCCGATTATGTAGCGTTGTTATTTCTTTTCGATACCGAAAAACTCATCAATTTTATCAGCGACATCATCACCGGTAATGCTAATATCCTTTTTCGCTACTGATGTAATAGCGGGCGGCTCTTCAGAATGTTTTTTGGGTAGAACCGGTTTTGGTTTCAGTTCAACATTGGTTGATACTGGTACCGGGTTACCCGGAGCTTCCACTTTTTCCTCTGCAAGTTTCGATAACGGTTTCGATTCTATTTCGCCTGTACCATCATTCTTTACATCTTTAGCTTCCGGATTCGGCTCAACCACAGTCTCAGACTTTGGCTCGAATAACTCCTCGCCACCTGTAACAGCATCTTTTATAGACTCAGTCTTTCTGGAAAAATCGTGAAGAGGTGTGCTCTTTGTGAAATTTAGCTTGCTGATATCAAGATCCATGATAGTTTCCATCGTAAAATCCTCTTCAGCTACAAATTCTTCTGCCTTTGCTTTTTCGGATGACTCTGGGATCTTTACAGGCTTTACAGAATCCGTTGGCTTTGTAACAGGAGTTGACTTCGACTCAAAAAATTCATCAGGTGTTACGTTGTCACTAAAAAAGCTCTTCTCATTTTTATCCGTTGATGCGACAGGTGTATCTTCTTTGGGTTGTGCAAAAATTGTTTCAAGTGTCTTTTTACGGTTGTCTTTAACCGGTTCCTTGAAAAACGCCTTTTCAAGTGCATGAAGATCCTGCTCTACCGAGCCGGTCCTTGAACTAATTGCAGTCTGATACGATTCCTGTTTTGAAAGATCACTTTTACTTTCAATGGAGAAAGCAATTGATTTTGACTGTAGAGACGATACCTCCGGGTCAACATGAGTTCCTGTAAGATACTTCTGATAATCTTTCTGCACATAATCCATATATTTAACAAAATAGACATCAAGGATGTGCATATTTGGTTTCAATAACCGGATGATCTCATCATTTTTCTTGCGAAGTGCAGTTTGAATCCCGCCATTATTCAGAATTCCCTCTTTATTGGAGATTATAAGTGAGTCAATCTCAGCACAAAGCTCACCGATCTGACGCATAATTTTTTCTCTGCTGGCAGCATTCTTTGATGACGATTGATTTTTAAGTAGATTAACCGCTAAAATTGTTAGAAAACAAACAACCGCACCAATAATAACTCCAACTAATAGTGACATATAGCTTTGCTCCATAAAAATTACCTCCCTCTCTGAGTAAAATACATATCCGGGTACTTATCTATACAAGAGAATTCGTGATTCGTGAACCGGGATTCATAACGATAGTACAGAGTCGAATTATCCATAAAGCACCCGGATGCAGTATGTTTGAAGTAAAAGCGCTGATAGTTAGTGTCATAAACTCCCCCTAAAACAGACTGCATCATAAATTTTCTTATACTTTCCCACAGCACGCTGCCAGGTAAACTGATTTACAGAGTCAAGACCGTTGCATATCATCTGGCCGTAATATTGTTTTGTTCCAAATGCAGTAATTGCCATTTTCAGTGCGTTAAATGCGGAATCAACCATTGCAGTATACAATGGATTCTTTAACCGTTTTGATGGTTCAAGATCGATTACTTCGCGCCAGTTTCGCTGCGCTGCAGCATCAGGATAGTCCTCCCTGTAAAGGAAACCAGTGGGGAAGTCACTGCGCTTATCAAGATCCAGCATCGAGCCATAGAACGATGGGACATACATACCATCATGAGGGTTCACCTGAATCCACAACCCACCGGTTCCGCGCGCAACAACCGGAGTTCCATTCATCATGCCTTCAGTTGCAGCTCCGAAAGGTTCATAAAATGATGGCATCAGGAGGTAACTTGCACCCTGTAGAAATGCATTGTACTGACCACGTGACAATCTAAATGGCATAATGATGATATCACCATCACATTTTTGAGCGATCTTCTCGAAAAAAGCAAGCTCCCGGGTATCGGTATGAGTTGATGATGGGCAGAACAACAATTTTGCACTTCCCGGGGGCAGTTTCTCAAACGCATTAAATATTACATCAAAACCCTTTTGCATAAAATCAAGACGTCCCGACATAAAAAACACCGGTGTTTTCGAATTTCGTCCGGTAATGCTCAGGCTGCCGCGTACTCTTGGATCTGTTTTGAGAGTTTTTATTTCATCAAGCATCTTGTTGCGCAACACGTTTTTTTCACTTAGTAAATCATCCGTTTCACCTGTGACTGCATTTTTAATAGCCTTCCTGCTAAAAGACGGAACCGGTTCTCCAAACATTCCGTTTTCAATGCCGATAGGAGGGTTCATGGAAAACACCTTCTGAAGGTGATCGGTAAAAATACCTTTCTGTAAAGGATCATGACGCAATTCGTGTGCAAAGGGGGTACTAACCGTTGTCAATGGACCATTCAACAGTGGTATTGTACACTGCAGTATTGTATCTCCAGGAATATTTTTGCCAAAAAAGAGGGTTTTATGTCGTTGCGAAATACAACTATCAAAAGAGTTATGAAGCGTAAGGATCGTTCGTGCACTATTAATAAGATTACTGATAACAGCCAGTTTTGATGTAATCGCAACAGGTGCAGTTTCCCAGTCATGGGCATGAAATATGAGATTTGATTTCACACCAAGCTGCGCGAGAGCAAACGGGACTGCTGCAGAAAAAGCAAGTGCATCAATGAGCAACTCCGTTTTATCCTCATACGCATAGGGATTATCTCCAGCACAAAATCGTTCGTCAACTTCAAGGAAATATGATTTAAATGGCACATTGCTATATTCATAACAGCTTACAATCCCCTGATAATTACAGATTCTCAACGTTTTCCCTGAAAAAACCGGAACAAGTTTTCCGTTTTTAATCGCATCCTGAGTTTTTGTGTTTTTCGAATGAAGCGGTGTAAAAAACAGTACATTTTCGTTGAGTTTTTGAAGCCATAATGGAAGGTGATGTGCAACTGCAGCAAGACCACCGAGAGATGCGAATTGATTTTCAAATGATAGAAACACCACGGTTCTGTCAGCGCATGTAAATGTACGCTCAGACCGTTTTAATGTGTCAATTTCACGTTGCGTAAAAAAATCATGAACAGCCTTGTTTATCGGTACCCAGCTATCGATTTTTGTTTGGAAAATATGATCATATTCTCCATAATGGTTATTCATAGTTGCGTTTTTTCCTTAAATCCAGCATAAACCATGCAAGCCCGCCAAGTGCAGGTAAAATGATATTAAAAAACAATATAATACCTGATATCCCAAATGCAATACCTGCGGCATCATTTTCAGGTGAAAGCATTTGAATATAAACCCCGAAAGAGTATTCCCTGATACCAACATTTGCGATAGAAAACGGAAGAAAAATCATCTGTGTAAATGCAAGTGCAGCAATAACCATATTCTTTATCATATCATGCAGACCAAACATTGAGAGTAACAGGGCTGTTTGAAAAAGCAGACATGCATGCGCTGCAATTGAAATCAGTATCACTCTGAAATCAGTTGCATTCTTTAACCCCTGAAGCACTATGGGAACTCTATCAAACTTTTTTTTCAATGCATTATTGTGTACCTTGCGAAAGAAGAGTAACGCCAACACCGCTGCTCCTGAAACTATTAGTGCAACACTCTGAAGTATGAACAGTTTTTCTCCATATACTAACCCCTGAATCGTCATTGCAGCACAGCCGCAGATAAGGACCATCAGGATCGCAATTAATCTGTCAATTATTACGGATAATACCGAATCACTTTTACGTTGTGGATTTTCTCCGGTATTCCGAAACAGTTCCCCCACTCTACCCGGTGTCATGAATCCAAGAAAATTTCCCCACAACATTGTTTTAAGCGGTATCATTTTATCATATGGTAAATTTACAGATTTTAACACGATCTTCCATCGGGCGACCTGAAAATATAACCCAAGTATTGAGAGGAGGAATGCGATTGTCAGATATAACGGATTGATCCTGCCAGCCAGTTTCGCGATATCACCGGCGGAAATTGATTTGTTGACAACAATAAAAAAAACTACTGTCAGCAGAATACGTGCAATAATTGAAACTGTTTTATTGCGAAAGAAAGCAACGATTGCTGCGGTTATCAAATGCAAATGTTGTCCGGTATTCATTGAATTGTTTATTTCTGCCATGCACCAAGTAATCCGGTTCATAAAAACTGCTCTTCCATGATCCCCAGAATCAGGAGATTCAAAATTTACATTATATCTGCTCATAAAGGCATATCTAAGTAGAATTTCCAGATAAAAAGGTTTGAGAAATATCAGTACAGAGGAGCAAATACTATCATTCCAGGCTTATTGAAACACTAAAAATCTGTCTATCAACGGAAAACTGTAATCTGGATGATTCCACTCTGCTGATCATTAAATATGTATCGTTACCGGTGATCATCGTCGGGGAGGAAAAGCCAATAACCTGATCCTTCTGAAAATTACTGAGTCCCATACCAACAAGGGTGTTCAAAAATTCACTGACAGCACCTTCCGCAAGTTCATCAAGTTCCGTGGTTTCAGAACCGATCATTACAGACGCGATTTTGAGTGCGGTATCCCGTTTCATGCCAAGAAGAACAATGCCTTTCTCCCCTTTTGTTAATCCGATGGTAACATTTACTTCATCCGCAGATACAAGCACCGGTTCGACAGCTTCGCCATTGAATTCAGCGGTGAGTCCAAGGCTTTCAATCAATTCAAGTGTCGCAGTCTTAAATGCTTCATTTATTACCATAATTCACTACCTGACTCTCTCAAATCCTATATCCATTGACACCATACCGAAATCGCTGTTGTAGCAGAGCAATGACGACTGCAGGGCTGGAGTAGTGATTCGCATATTGGTTCCTGAAAAGATAGCCGGTGGTGTTAAACGCAAATCAACATTTACATACCGGTTGTTTATATCCGATATAGCCTTACCGCATAGGATGTTTGAATACTCACCGATGTAAAGCGTCGTTTCTGTAAGATTGGATAGCGGTCCGCAATTCATTTCTTCGGTAATTTTAGTTACTAAGCCATCACTGATTCTGATCAGAGTGCGCCCTTTATGTGCGCCGACAATACCGATAATAACTGCAAATACCCTTTGATCTTCGATTGGAGTTTCCTGTATGTCCTTTAAGCCAACCCCGGCCATCTGCTGTGTAATACTTTTTACTGCATCCCCGAAAAATACCGTAAATTCATTTATTATTACAGACTGCATTCTCATCTCCGGATATCAGCGATATCTGCGTTACGCATCAGAAAGGCAATCAAGTACTTTCTGACACAACATTTCTGGTGTAAAGGGTTTTGGTGCAAAATATTTAATTCCTATATCTCTTGCAGATTTTCGTAAACCCTCATCAGCAATTGCGCTCATCAAAACGATCTTAGGTGGTGGTTCCCTTGTAAAAAGCACTGCTGCAGTTTCGATACCATCCATTACCGGCATGGTTACATCAAGCGTTACAAGATCTGGTTTGAATTTATCGTACATTTCAATGCCTATTTTACCATTTTCCGCATGCCCCACAACTTCAAATCCCTGCGGTTCAAGCGCCATCTTGACAGCTTTAAAGATATACCTTGCATCATCTATAACAAGGATCCGGTATTTAGCCATAAACAGTTTCTCTGGTTATTGGTGCATCAGAAATACAATTACCTTCAATGATTGTATAGTTTTCATTTTTTATTGGCAAGAAGTTTTATTGATTAATGGAAATCGTGCATTCCCCATATCCATCAAAATCCTGCAATTCTACTGGAAATATTGGAAATTGCCGTTCCTCGACATGCCGCAATCCTGAAAAGTACCCGTCAACCTTTTCCTCCTACTCCGCTCCGGCCGGATGTAATTTATGAGTATGAGTGCAACTGACGCAAAAAAAGTATATAATTACCAGAAACGGTTTGTTTATATTGATGCCCCGCTTTATGCACTTATAATTATTGTTTTCCTTGTATCATGGCTTCCGGCATTATTATCAGTTGTTGCGTATAATACCATGTATCCATCAGCGATCCGTTTTGGTTTATATCTTGATATAACCCTTATCATCCTTCTTGTTATTATCGGGTTCATTCGTTCGGAAGTACAAAAAACGATGTTTCTAATAAGTGAAGATGCGATAGTCTTCAAAGCCCCCGGAAAACTTCGTCAGATTTTCTTTTCAGATATTACGCTTTGCAGACATATCCAGACACCGTTTACCGAGCATGTTCATATTGTATCACCAGAAAAATCGATCACATTACCCTTTTCGATTAACGGTATTTATGATCTTATACTCACGATTAACGAACACCTGATTACGATTGGCAGGACATCGGTTCTTGAAGAAAAAACCTCCGGCGCCATGATCTCGGCTGCCTGCCTTCGTAAATTTGCATATCAGCGTGAGAAAAAAGCGTTTATGCCACTTGTCGCGTCAACTTTGTTGCTGACAGCAATCAGCATTTTTATTGCATATAGAATCTGGGAACTTGCTTTAATTCCTATTTTCATGTGGTCGGTGATCTGCTTTATTGTCCCGCTGAATACCTTTATGTTTGCTGAATATTTGATTAATAAACAGGTAAAAAAACTGGAATGCCGTATCAATGACCAGACCCATGCGAAAATCGCACAGAATAATTATATTTTTTCGGGAATTCTGTTTTTTACTTTATATTTATGTGCCGGGCTTGTGTTCCGGTTTATTATATAAATGAACGCACTCAATTCACCACTCACGGTTAAAAACTGTACTTTTTCGCCACGGCTTTTTCTTGCTCCAATGGCAGGCGTATCGCATAGTGCATTCAGACGTCTGTGTGCCGATTTTGGCGGGTATGGTGCTCTCTATACCGAAATGCTCAGTCCGTCAGCACTTCTGAAAGAAGACCTCACTACGTCCCCATTTACAAAGCGGAGAGATTCCGAGGGGCTTGTGGTCTATCAGATCAAACTCAACGGTGATGAAGACCTTGTTCCGGTGATTAATCGTCTTAAAGCATGTAATGCCGCAGCGATAGATCTCAACCTTGGATGCCCGGCACCGGCAATCCGCAAAACCGGAGCCGGCAAAGCGCTATTTGACAATATCGAAAAACTCAAACCGGTACTTGTTACGATTCGATCGCTATGGCCGGGTTTATTTTCTGTCAAATGCAGAGTCGGAGATAACACTGATGGCTGGGAGGAACGATTTACTGAACGGGTTCGACTTTTTGAGAACAGCGGCGTTGATTTACTTTGTGTCCATCCCCGATTCTCGGATGAAAAACTAAAACGGTATGCCCGATGGCATCTTTTTGACTGGATACGCACACAAACAAAGCTTCCGCTCATTGCCAATGGAGATATAAAAGATGCTGCCGCCCTTGACCTGTTACGACACTGTGATGGTCTTATGATCGGCAGGGAGGCGGTCACTAAACCCTGGATTTTTAAAACGCTATCCGATAGCGAACCGTCATTTGATTTTAAGGAAGTATGGCTTCGTTTTTTTAACTACACCTTAGAGGATTTCCCAAAAGAAAAAGCGATCGGCGGAATCAAGGAATTTACCATCTATTACGCAAAAAATTTCTTCTACGGTCATGAACTCTTCCGTGCAGTACAGCCATCACCGGACTTGACAACACTCAAATCAAATGCACTGCGTTTTTTCGAGCGGTATCTTCATATATAAGACATAGATTCTCTTTATGGAAATATTTCCGATGCCGGATGTGCATACGCATACGTATTTGTTTCGCCGGATGCGACCCTGATAACCTGATTCCCACTATGGAAATCACATTTCTATATATGACAAAAAACGCCTACACTTCTTATAGAATTATTTATTGTTTAAAGCGGTAATCCTTGACGGTCATATTTAGATACACCCAGATAAACGATTGTTAAATATGCACATTATGCTGGTAAACCCCGTCATTGCATTCAGTCAGGATAATTGAGTTTAACATTTGGCACTGTGATTGCATTACTTAGAAAATGTCAGTACAAATAACACAATGATATTTGACAAAAAGACCAATTAAAGCCTGTTGTATACAGGTGAAAAGTACAAACTATACCTTGTAAAGGAGTATTATTATGCCAATCCCCGCATATATGTGACTTGAAGGCCAGTGTGGGAAAATTGTAGTCTAATCCATACATATTTCTGGAATGCAGGCCGTTAGTAAATTTGTCCGTTTTATATAATAAGAATAATTCTTTGTATCATAAAGGCAATCGTTTACAATAGATATCTTATTATTACAGAAAATCATTCTGTTTTAAACATCCAAATATAATGTCATTGTACAATTGAGGAAAAAGGGAGTTCATATGAAATCACTACGGTTTCTTTTAATCACTGCTGTATTTTCATTTACACTTTTTACCGGATGCAGCAACAATCCTGTTACAGATGCGAATCAGCTGGATGAACCAGGTTCTGCATCTTTCACATTTGTTGCGGCTGCATCAAGTAATTTCAGCCAGATTGCGGCACATGCAAAAGTAGTTGTCTCTGGAAGTGGAATGGCCACTATCACCGATACATTAGCCGTTACCAGCACATCCGTTTCCGGACAAGTTTCTACAATACAAACTGGCAGCAACAGGAAATTCGAGGTATTAGTCTACGACACATATAATAGAATTTGTTTCTACGGTGAAGCATTTGCGAATGTTTATTCCGGACAAAATACAAATGTCTCAATGACACTCAATCCCAGAACTGAAAGTGATACCGCCGCAGGTAATGGTACAGCCACAATTAGCGGTATTATACAGGGAGACTCGTCCAATACACCTCCAACAGTAGTTATTCAAAGCCCTGCAAATTATGATACAATCTTTTCTACAGATACAATTCAAATACATGTATCAGCATCCGATAATGATGGATCAATTTCCAGAGTTGTTTTTTACGATAATTATACACTCCTGGCAACAGATTATTCATCTCCATATTCCTGCCCATTAGGATCTCCAGGCCTGGGAGTACATGAAATCAGAGCTGTTGCCATTGACAATGACAATGATTCTGCATCAACTACGATAACGGTAACTTTTGTTTCAGGGCAAAAGTCACGTAGTTATCAAATCAATGCCGGCGGCAACCGTATTTCACCCTTCAGTGTTGACACGAACTTCTCAGGCGGCAGCACAGCATCCACATCAAGCAGCATTTCGTTATCAGGAGTTAGTAATCCGGCACCGCAGTCTGTATACCAGTCTGAACGGTACGGCAATATGACGTATACATGTAATAACCTGACCAGTGGGAGAAATTATCGTGTGCGTCTTCATTTTGCGGAACTCTACTGGAATGATTCTGGAAGCAGGAGATTCAACGTAGCAATTAACGACACTACCGTTTTATCAAACTTTGACATCTTCGCTACTACCGGGGGCGCAAAAAGAGCAATCGTACGTGAATTTACTGCGACTGCAAATTCATATGGATCTATTGTAATCAGTTTTTCAACAATTACTGACAATGCACAGGTGTGCGGTATCGAAGTTATCAGTCAGTAAATATCAGCCATTTACTATTTAGTGGAGTCACCCGATGTGACTCCGCTTTTTTTTTGTATACCCGGCAGCCCCTTTCCTAATGCTGCTCCATCCATTATATTTCATTTGTGCTTTATCTAATCAATAGGTATAATTCTGATTTAAACCTGAATATTGTACCAGTGTCAGACTATAACTATTTTGATTTTTTTAATGTTTCATATATAAACCGAAAGGCCATGCAGTATGTTCAAACGAATTGGTACGCTTATGAAAGGATTCCTGAGCCTTTTCATCTCAGGAATTGAAAAATCCAATCCTGCAGCACTAATCGAAGCGGAAAAAGAAAATTTACGCAAGCAGATAGCCCGCTTTAATGACAATCTCGCAAGTCATGCCGGCTTTGTGGAACGTTTACTTCGTCAGATAAAAAATCTTGAACAGAAGGAAAAAGAGATAACCGCACGGGTCGCTGCAAATATCAAAGCTGGAAACCGCTCTGTCGCAGGAACTCTGGCACTTGAGCTTCAGACAATCAAAAGTCAACTTGAAGAAAACCGTGATCAGATGGTTTCTGCGGAAGAAACCTATAAGAAGCTTCTGAAAACCCGTGATGTCGCTGTCAATGAAGCGCAGGCCAAAATCCAGAAACTCAAGCAGCTCATGAGTGAAACAGAAATGATGGAAGCGCAGGCTGAACTTCAGGAGATGGCAAAAGGAATGGTAACCGAGATTGGCGGATCAGGTGATACACTCAACCGCGTTGAAGAATACCTTAATGAACGCCGTGATAAGGCTGCCGGACGCGCACGCGTTGCATCAAGCACCATTGATACATCACAGGTGGATATGAAGGAAGCAGAGCAAAATGCGCTTGCTGAGCAGGCACTTGCAGATTTCGAAATGGCGTATGGCATTAAAGGTGCACCTGCTGCAGAAACGCCTCTGCAGCCGCAGCCAAATCCGGTAAAAGAACTTGGACCCCAGTAATTTCATTTTGACACAAGGAGATTTTATAATATGGCACAAAAAGTAGGACCTACCGCGTTAGGTAAAGTAGTTGGATTTCTTTTTATCCTCGGATGCATTATCGCTGCGGGATATCTGTTCCGCGACATGCTTTTTCCGAAAGCAACAACAAATCAGATCGATCTTGACAAATTTAAAAACGGCCCTGAAGCAGTTGATCCGAAAGGGATCACCACAGTTTCAGAGTACAATTATGTCCCGGGACAAAAGCTTCCTGAAGTAAAGGGAGCCAGCAACTACAAATGGGATAGTAAAGAGAAGATCGTCCAGTTCCCGATTAACGTCTGGATCGGATGGCTGCCGATTGTCGCTGCAAACCATGGTTTTGCACCAAATACGGAGAGCGTTTTCTATAAGAAATACGGTTTCAAGGTAAATCTCAAACTCATCGACGATCCGGTGACTGCACGTGACGCATATGCATCAGGTGAAAGCCACGTACTGTGGGGCACGCTTGACATGATGGCGCTTTTTGCCGGCGAACTTATGAAAGACTCTCGCATCTCTCCGAGAATCTACCAGCAGATTGACTGGTCAAACGGTGGTGATGGTATGGTGGTTCGCAGCAAAATCAGCAGCATTCAGGATCTCAGAGGAAAAACCGTCGTGTATGCCCAGAACAGCCCGTCCCAGTATTTCCTCAATAACCTCCTGTTAGTTTCAGGTATCCAGCCATCAGCGGTAAATCATAAATATACTAATACAGCGTTTGAAGCGGCAGCTGCATTTGTCTCTGATCCATCAATTGACGCATGCGTATCATGGGCACCGGATATCTACAATATTCCTGAAAAAGTAAAAAACACCCGCATTCTGACAACGACATCAGAAGCAAACAAAGTGATCGCTGATGTCTGGGCTGTACGTGCAGACTTCGCAAAGGATCATCCTGATATTGTCAAGGGTCTTGTTGCCGGAATCTTTGAGGGCATGAGATTAACTAAGGATTCTACTGCAAAAGTTGCAGCAATGCAATGGCTCGCAGAAGGATACGGTATGACGCTCGATGATATCAGGGGTATGCAGTATGATGCACACACAACAAACTTTGCAGAAAACAAAGATTTCTTCCTTAATGCTTCATCACCAAGCAACTTTGAGCGCACCTGGAAAAATATCACCTTCGTTTACAAAGAGCTCGGACTGATATCAACACCAGTACGCTTTGATGAAGTCATGGACTTTTCGGTTATCAAGGAACTTGACGCAGAGGGTACATTCAAGGATATGAAGAATGAGTACATAGCAACATTCTCACCAGTGTCCTATTCTAAAGTACAGGCAGAGAAACCCATTCTCACTCAGACAATTCATATTAATTTTTATCCAAACAGTGCCAACATTTTCGAGCCCCAGCATGATGAATTCGGAAAACCTATAAAAAATACTCTTTACGATCCGGCAGCAGAAGCTACACTTGAAAAAGTCGCACGCCTTGTTGGTCAGTACGATCGTGCTGTTGTTGCTATTATCGGGCACACAGATAACTCCATGAAAGGTAAAGTACCGGAATCATCCGTATTAGAGCTTTCTCAGGATAGAGCCAATGGTGTAAAAACCGCGCTTATCACTAAATACAAATTTGATCCGAACAAGTTCATTGTTGAAGGTAAAGGCTGGAGCGAACCGGCAGATCCAGCTGATCCAACAAATCAGCCGTTAAACCGCCGTGTCGAGGTCTCGGTATATCCACCGGAAAATTGATTGACAGTGTACACTTTGCTCCTTATACCCCTCTACACTTGTTGAGAGGGGCCGGGGGTAAGGTAAAAAACATTTACGCAGTGGGAAATAACACAATAATGATCTTTGCATCTCCAGCGTCTCGCCCCCTAAAACCCCCGCAGGGGGGCTTGAAGAATATATAAGGCAAATCGGCCGATATTTCTGTTTTAAGAGTCACCCTGCGGGAGACTCCTGGGAATACCTGAAGAGGTGGAATTTAGGGGACGAGCGATGCTGGAATGGATGTGCTAAAAGCTTAACATTTATAACGTCAAGAGGCAGTATGTCCGCAGATACATCAAAATCCAAATCACAGTGGCTTGTCATAAGAGAAACTGTTAGTAGACATTCAAAAATTATTCTTGGAACCATTCCAATTCTGATAATACTGACAATCTGGCAAATCTGCACAACAGGCTCTGCTGAAAGCAGAATTATTTCACCCCTTATTTTGCCATCACCGCTTGAAGTAATCTCACCGGCAACAATCCATGCAGTCTGGTTTGAAGCAGAACTCAGCCGTAGTATCGTTGCAAGTACCATGCGTGTTGTTTTTGGATTTCTCATAGGATGCGGGATCGCATTTCCTCTCGCAATCATGATGGGTTCATTCTCGAAAATCAATGCGCTATTCGAACCGGGAACAGTATTTCTTGCATACCTTCCCATTCCTGCATTGGTTCCCCTTACCATGAGCCTTTTCGGTATAGGTGAAACGCAGAAAATTATGTTCCTTGCGCTTGCATTCATGATCTACCTGATTCCATTATTAGTCAAAGCGGTCAACGAAGTTGATAATGTTTATTTACAAACTGCTTATACGCTTGGTGTAAAGCGATGGAAAATGGTTCAGAAAGTACTGGTACCAATTGCCCTGCCGCAAATCTATCAGGCAATGCGTATGGGTTTTGGTGTCGGATGGACCTATATTATTCTGGCAGAGATGGTTGCTGCCGATCGCGGACTTGGTCAGATAATAATTATAGCACAGCGCAGAGCGTATGTTTCACGAATCTATCTGGTACTACTGGTTATTGTCCTAATTGCATTTCTTACAGATAAGATCTGGCAATACGGATATAAGCAATTCTTCCCATATAAGAGGGCCCGATGATAGAACCAAATGATCAGAAGTCGATACCATTACCACCGGTAATTGAATTCAGGAATGTAAGTAAAGTTTTCAATCCCGGAACTCCACGGGAATACAAGGCGCTTGAGGATCTTTCATTTATCATTGAAGACCATCCGCACAAGGGTGAGATACGTGCAATCCTTGGCCCGTCAGGGTGTGGAAAATCTACCGCACTTAACTTGCTATGCGGTTTCAGGGAGGTTATGCCTTTAACAAGTGGTGAAATTCTTGTTCGTAATCAACCGGTGAGTGGTCCGAATTGATCGCAGCATGGTTTTCCAGAAATACAGCTCATTCCCACACCTTACAGTACTTGACAATGTCCGGTTCGGCCTCGAAATCAATCGGGATAAACTGGGAATCTCTGATGATGAAATGACAAAACGGGCAATGGAATGGATCGAAAAGGTCGGCCTCGGCGGACATCAGGATAAATACCCGCATCAACTTTCCGGTGGACAACAGCAGCGCGTTGCACTCGCGCGTACACTGGTGTTAAAACCACGGATTATTCTTATGGATGAACCGTTCTCTGCCCTTGACGAACCGACACGACTTGAAATGCAGCTCCTGCTTGTAAACCTGTGGGTTGAAGTGGAAGCTACGGTGCTTATGGTGACTCATTCGATCACCGAAGCAGTTTACCTTGGCGATTGTTTATGGATTTTCTCTCAGGGACCGGGCAAAATTGCCTGCGAATTTAAAAACCTGCCACTCCCCCACCCTGAAGTTCATCCGCTCGATGTGCAGCGGACATCAGAGTTTCTTACCAAAGTGGAAGAGGTATCTGAAGCATTCCGGGAAATTGAAAGCGCAGATAAAACCGATGCATCAAAGAAGACCGGCAGTGTATCACAAACAATTTAATGTACAGGTAGTCTATGGCTGAAAAACAACTTTCGTTTTTTGATTATGTAAAGGAAGCCTTTTTCTGGAAAACACGGGTTCCTCTGTTAGGATATTTGCCATTTAATATTTATGGATTGATCGGTATCGGAGTATTGAGCCTGATGCATCCCGGGTTTCTCCTTCTCGGTGCTGCCATAGAAGCCGGTTACCTTATCTTTGTTCCCGGAGATAAGCGTTTTCAAAAAGTAATCCAGGGGCGTCAATTACTTGACATTCAGGAAACATGGAAAAAGAAACGGGATAATATTCTAACAAAACTTGACCTTAACTCCCAGACCCGTTACCAGATACTTAACGAGATGTGTCTATCGCTTATTAAATCGGGTGATGCCAACAATCTCAGCACGGGTCTTCATGAATATGGACTTAATCAGCTACTATGGACCTTTTTGCAACTCCTCGGATCGCGGGAAAAAGTTGCCTGGATGCTCCGTACGACATCTGTTGACTCAATTCAAAAGGAAATACGGGATCTTGAGGCAAAACTGGCTACAGAACAACCGGGAACACCTCTGCATGCATCACATACCAGCACACTTGAAATCTCCAGAAAACGACTTGACAATATCGAACGTGCAAAAGTTGATCTTGAAATTCTGGAAGCGGAGCTTGTTCGAATAGAACAGCGATTTGCGCTTTTCCGTGAGGAATCGGCGCTTGCAACAAGTTCTCAGGCATTTTCAGCACGTCTCGACGGCGTTATGCAGTCACTCCAGGAAACATCATCGTGGCTTGACAACCACAAAGAGCTTCTCTCCGACAGTGTCGACACAATTCCATCAGAGATTTTCACACTTCATGACCAGCCTGTAAAGGAGTAACCTGTGCCAGTAATCCAGTACCCGTCATGGGCAGAAGAGATGCGTCAGATATTCCGCTCTGAAACAGTCAGCCAGTACATTCTTTATGGTAATATCAATGATTTTGTAATGCACAAAGAGGATGGTGCAACATCGGTTTTTACCTTAAAAGAATATTTGTTTTCGGTAATGTTTGCCCAGTTTGATGTAATCCTCGGCTACGATCGCGGTCAGGGAATTCAGGTACTGAAAGGTGAAACACATTTTTTTGATTATTTACGGGTGATTGATCAGTATCACGGAACAAAATTCACCGCAATGCCATCACCGGATGGCGATATTAAAAAAGCACTTTCGCGTACAAATTTACTTCCTGGGAATCCGCTTGCAGCACTTGAACTCATTGAACGGTTTGTTAACGGAACACTCAATAAAGGAGCGGCCCGAATCGGTTCGGTTGCGCTTATCATTGATTATGCACACCTTATCGCACCAAAAGGCGAATCGGTGTATATGTCGGGTGATCTTGGTTCACAAATGATCAAGCTGCTAAATTGGGCAGAGGATACATCGGTCAAAGGATTTGTCAGTTGTTTACTTACCGAGAATCTTCTCGATCTTAACGATCTTATCTCCGGCAGCTCCTACAACGCAAAACTTCGCATCACCTATCCAGACAAACAGGAAATTGAGAATTATATCACCGAGGTTATTAAAAATGAATCAACGTTTTCATCGATATGCCAGCTCCCGGTGAGTACCCTTGCTGAAAAAATGATCGGTATGAACAGGGTAAATATCCGTTCGCTCATCATGCGCGCACTGCGTAACAACATATCCTTATCAATAGACTATCTGACAAAAGCAAAAAAGGAAACCATCGAAAAAGAGGCGATGGGAAAGCTGGAGTATCTTGAGACATCACGAAATCTTGACCATGTAGCAGGACATGTCGAGGCAAGAAAATGGCTGCGTGATGACAGCGATCTTATCCGCAGAGGTGTTACTAATGCACTTCCGATGGGGTATCTCTTTACGGGGAGAATAGGTACCGGAAAAACCTATATAGTACAATGCTTTGCAGGAGAATGTGGTATACCGTTTGTTGAACTTAAAAATTTCAGGGATAAATGGGTTGGTGCAACTGAAGGTAATCTTGAAAAAATATTTTCGATTCTTCACGCATTAGGTCAGGTTGTCGTGTTTGTTGATGAAGCCGATCAGGCGACGGGTAAACGCGGTGGCGGTGATGAATCCGGGATATCGGGGCGGATTTATGCAATGCTTGCAAAAGAGATGTCAAACACGGCAAACCGCGGAAAAATAATCTGGATATTCGCAACAAGCCGTCCTGACATGGTTGAAGTCGATTTGAAACGTCAGGGTCGTCTTGACGTACACATCCCGTTGTTTCCTCCTGTTGACAAAGAGGAGCGCAGGGAGCTTTTTTACTCAATGGCAAAAAAACTCAAAATTGACATAAAAAAAGAGGAGCTTCCGGAACTGCCATTTGATGGAACCATTGGTGGCAATGAGCTTGAGGGACTCCTGGTCCGTTCAATCAGAAAACATGCACTACAGCAGGGTGATACAACAAAAACACTGACAGCGATCCTGACAGAAACCGCAAAGGATTTCAGACCATCAGCACATACAAAAGCACTTGACTTTATGGATCTTCTCGCAGTCAAGGAATGTACGGATCTGTGCTTTTTGCCCGAGCGGTTTGCGAAGCTGACTCCGGAGCAGGTTGACAGGAGGATCGGGGAGCTGACTTAGTATTCACAATAACGTTCTAAAAACCATCTGAAATAACAGGTGTCATCTTGGGGTTTTAAGATCGATCCCAAAGATATCGAGAACGTTAAACGTTGGGTAGCTCGCTCAAAATCACACACTACTTTATACAAGTGTGCGAAAGATTATAGTGGTTACGAAATAAAAATTAATAAATATATTGATCCCGAACAAAAAAAAACAACAAGTCTGATTGAAAGCGTTATCAAATGCCTAAGGAAATTGGACTACACGTAAACAATTTAAATTACCAGAATTATTAGGCATTAGGAAACAATTCAATCCAATTTCTCTTCCAATTAAAGCGTAGTATATTTAGTTGAATGCAATCTTTTATTGCAGTATAATCAAGAATGAAGTAGTTTATTTCGTAGTTACCCTTTAACCTCAAATAAACAAGTCTGAAAGAGGTAAATTATGGTCGATACAAAAACAATAGTTCAGACCATTAATTACATTTTAAAAAAAACAGGAAGAATTGACAAACTTAAAATTGTCAAACTTGTGTATCTTGCTGATAAAATGCACCTTATGCTGTATGGAAGAACTATCACTGGTGATTCGTACTGTGTAATGAAAAACGGTCCAGTCGGTAGTACTACCCTTGATATTCTAAACGAAAACCTCGAATTTCTCGAGGATTCCGATATAGAGTACTCCAAAAAATTTCTTACGATGGTCTCCTTCGACTCAAAGCTCTATGAAGCAACAAATGCCGTTCCTGAGTTTGATTTTCTTTCAGAATCCGACCAAACAGTTCTTGATCGAATTATTGCTCTGTTTGCAAAAAAATCCAGCATGAGCCTTGTTGAACTCACTCATAAATATCCCGAATGGAAACAGTATGAATCTGAGTTTATAAACCAAACAAGAAAACACGCCGACATCAGAATAGATGAGTTGTTTTCAGCTATTGAGAACGATCCGCTGGGTATTGATCCTGAACAGATTAAGTGCTCCAAAGAAATATTCCTTGGCTGCGAATAACAACAGATGGATCTTCATTTATCCACAGATTACATAACAAAACTTTATGCAGGAAAAACATCCGGTTTTTCCATCTGCTATTTTAAGAATAAACAACATGCAGTTGACGCTCCACCTCATTTTCATATTGTCATATCGTTAGGTAATGGAGAATCTATGGTTTTGTGCATGATTACCTCTCAAATGGCAAAACTTGAACGACTATATAGTAACATGCCTGGTGCATTAGACAGTCTTGTTCCATTAGACCCGTCCAAACTACCATTTATTACAAGAACATGTGTAATCAATTGTAACCTCCCAACCCCGATATCTTACAAAGAGTTTGCAAACATTATTGACCAGACTGTTGGTATTACGTGCAAGGCGACAGACGTATCTATTGACAACCAATTAAAATCAGATATTTTATCAGCAATTTACAGAAGCCCCATTGTTTCGAAAAGGACTAAAGACTTGCTTAGAAGTATTTACCCCGATTATTGATTGACAACCAAACGTCGAAGCAGGACAATCTTTTTTGTCAATCTATTTCCAAACCGGTTAAAATGTAACATTTTCAGACTGTTGCCGGCAGATATCAGATGCATTCAAATTTTCACTTGTGTAATTTATCCGACATAATCTCACTTGTCGTCAAATGGGTAAGTTTTTTCAGCGATGAAAAAAGATACCACAATATAAAGATCATGAAGATCATCGATGGAACTGCAATTACCGGAAAACTCAGCACCGACATCCGTCCAAGTTCTTCGTTGAATTGTTGCGTTCCGGGCATACTTTGTACAATCTTTTTAGCGAGCATAAAATTCATTACCGCAGAAAAGAAAAAGGAACATGCAAGCAACATATTGGCACGGCTTAGAATTGCTTTCATACGGGAGCGCAACACCCCGGTAGATAGAACGGATTCGATTTTGTCAATATTAAGCAGTTCACGGTTATAAAAAATTTTATTAATAAGCTGCCATGAAGTCCGTGTGGAGATCAGAATTATAAGTCCTATAAGCAGAGGTATGGAAGCCTCTTTAACTGCAATCCACTGCGGTGGAAACTTTAATAAACTGATCGTACCTGATAATAGAACACCGACAAAACCTACAACCGATATAACGTCTTTTCTTTTTTGAACAATAAGCTCATAGAGACCATAGAAAAGAGGAAAAGACAGCGCAACCAACAGACCATACATCGGGCCAAGATATCTTTCGCTGCTGAACTTTGTTAAAATAATAGCCGGTATTACGATGTTAAAAAGCAGGCTTAGGAATTGGGAATTATTACGGGCGTTACTGTTGTTGCTCATAGTTGCAAATGGTCCGATGGAAAAGGTTTCTCTTTTGTAATAGTATACACAACATTCGATGTGACATCACAATTATTTCCTGTTGGTGTGTCCACCTATCAAATACTGCAATCACCAGAACTCCTGGCAGTGATTTATCAACAAGATACAACTTGTCACCGGCAGATGCAACCAACCCCTGCAGGTTGCACTAACAATATGTCAACGTTAATCTTAAAAACGGTACCGATATTATTTCTCGACATCAATCTAATTATCCGGTGAATTTCTATTTTGAAAGAGTAGTATCTGTAACGACATGGTTAATCAGAACTGAAAATAGATAAACGGCTGAAGCGCTGACGTTTTGAATTGATAAATAAAGAGTATCACCGTTACTGATACCATAACCTTTGCAAATACCGGGTATTCGATAAATCTATTTCTGACAGTCTGCTTCCATGCATCCGGAAACCAGTGGGCACAATACCCAGCAAGTAATACCAGTATGACTTTCCAATACCCTGCTACAAACTGTGGAAGTATCGACACATCAAAATGAAACAGCATCTGCCCTATCATATCCTTTACAACAGCCATATCAGCTGCTCTGAAAAATATCCAGGCAAAACACACAACATTAAAGGTCAGAAAGCGTGCGGTAAAGCGGCTCATTGCATTCTTCCCGCTGAAATGATACCGCTGTGGAACCAGTTTATGAATTATCAATCCAAGTCCATGAATTGCACCCCAGATTACAAACCGCCAGTTTGCACCATGCCACAAACCACCAAGTACCATCGTTATAATAAGGTTTACATACATTCGTACTTTACCTTTACGATTTCCCCCAAGCGCAATATACAAATAATCTCTCAGGCAGGATGACAACGATATATGCCATCTGCGCCAGAAATCGGTCAGGTTATTTGCTTTGTATGGCGAATTAAAATTCGGAGGTATTCTGAATCCCAACAGAAATGCTATTCCTATTGCAATATCGGTATAGCCGCTGAAATCACAGTAGATCTGTAATGCGTACCCGTAAACAGCAAGCAGATTCTCTAATCCGGTATAAGCATCAGGTGTATCAAAAACCCGATCCACAAAATTAAGTGAGATATAATCGGATAGTACCATTTTTTTGACAAGCCCGCACAATATCAGAAAAACCGCCCTCCCGAATTCTTCTTTTGTCAGTACATATTCTTTGTAAATCTGAGGAATAAACTCACTAGCCCGAATAATAGGTCCTGCAACAAGCTGTGGGAAAAATGCAAGATAAAAACCAAAATCAACAACATTTTTTGCTGGAGTTGTTTTTCCTTTGTAAATATCGATCGTGTAACTTAATGCATGAAAGGTAAAAAAGGATATTCCTGCCGGAAGAAGTATCTTTCCGATATCAAAATGTGTTCCAAACAGGCTGTTACTCCATAAATAAAAATAATTGACAGCTGTGTAATCTGTCGAAAATATATCATTAAAAAGCGATGTGAAAAAGTACGTATATTTAAAATATGACAGCAGTAACAGTGATACAAAAACACTTGCAGCAACCAGCCATTTCCGGACAGTTGCATTCTTTGCCTTATATAGCTTATTTCCTATATAGTAATGCGCAAGAATTGACACCATAAGCATTACAACAAACCATCCACTGCACTTATAATAAAAATACAGACTGATAAAAAACAAAAATGAATTCCGTAACGATATGTTTTTATATACGACTGAATAAACCGCAAGAACAACGGTAAAGAACACCCAGAAAAATGATTGTGTAAAGAGAAGCGGCATTGAGGGATTATAAACCATATTTCCCGCAATGTACGATATCATTGTGCTTAACAAAGTAATGATTGAGTCTGTCATAGTTATCTCTTGATACTTTATTCTACGGTCTCAGGGACCACAATACCCGAATCGATTCCCGGCAGATCGCGGTTAGTCTGTGGGGTCTCTGGAAATACAGCTTCCATAATGAGAGACTGTGGTGTTTCAGGAAACTGATTATTGCCAGGAGAATCAAAAATCGCATTTTTCAGTGCGTTATAAAACAGTTCACCCTGATATGCATATCCTTTTTTTGTCAAGTGAACATAGTCCGCCTGAATCAATTCGTTCTTACGCCAGCGTCTAACACTGCTGTCACCACCCATAACTGAATAAAAATCCCATAGACCGCAACATTCTTTTTTTGCAACATCCCTGATGATACTGCAGGCAAGTGGTAAAACCTGATTTTTGTATCGTTTACTTATAAGATGATCATTAGGTGTTACAAGCAGTAGTGCAGTTTCAGGAAGCAATTGTCGAACTTTCGTAATCAGCCCGGTTATATTACTGCGTAAATCCACAGTATCTGCGTATCTCGAAAAGACATCATTGGTACCAAGCACTAGTACCATAAAATCCGGGTTAATTACCGAAAGCAATTTCAAATCAACTTTATTTTTATACTGTTTAAACGAAACGCCATTCATGCCAAGAACATTCACTGTCACATTTTCAAACGTATCCTTCTGACGTAT
>JAAZBG010000047.1 GCA_012513915.1 Fibrobacter sp. | reverse complement strand
TGACAAGTGACAAGTGACAAGTGACAAGTGACAAGTGACAAGTGACAAGTGACAAGTGGTACCTGTGGAATAACAACACAACTACCACACAACAGCAGATTTTCCATGATTGCCAAGATACATATTAGCCTGACTGAAATGGTTATTACCGAAAAAACCGCGATGCGCCGAGAGCGGTGATGGATGCGGGGATTTTAATGCCAGATGTCCGAACTGTGATTTATGTGATGAGGGTGATTCACATGATTGGAATATGATGTTTTTCCCACTTGTTACATGTCACGTGTCACTTGTCACAGTTTTACCATCATGCCTATCACATAAATCAGATAAATCATCGTTCAGACAATTTAAACTTCTTATTCTGAATTCTCTTAAATTCGAGTTTTGTACTCCCGAAGTTAATCAACAGACCTATTTGTAAATTATATGCTTCAAGATAATTTATCGCCTGCGCAAGATGAACATCCTGTAGTTCTATTATAGCTTTAAGTTCAACTGAAATACAATGTTCAACTAAAAAATCCACCCTTCGTGTTCCAACCTCTTTTCCTTTGTATGAAACCAGCATCTCATGTTCACGGGAAAAGATTAAACCTTGCAATTCGAATTCATAGGCAAGAGCACGCTGATAGATTACCTCCTGAAATCCATTGCCAAGAGTTTTATGAACCTCCATGGCACAGCCGATTATCCTGGAGGTTATTTGTGAATGAGGATAGTTGTTGTTAATCATATAAGGCAAAATAATTTATACTGTCGGATGATGCAAATTGTCCGAACTGTGATTTATGTGATGAGGATGATTTACATGATTAGAAATTGATACTTTTTTCCCCCTGTCACAAGTCACCTGTCACTCGTCACATGTTTTACCATCATGTCTATCACATAAATCATAAAAATCACAGTTCAGGACAATCACCCGCGCGGACAGCTGCAGGCAGGCATTTTTGTACTGTTCTACCGCATAGGCAGAGAAAGCAAATGCACAATAAAAATTAATCACCACACAACCGCAGATTTTCCATGCTTTACAAGATACATATTAGCCTGACTGAAATGGTTATTACCGAAAAAACCGCGATGCGCCGAGAGCGGTGATGGATGCGGGGATTTCAGTACCAGATGGCGACTATCCGGAATCACATCACCTTTTTTATGTGCATATGCACCCCACAGCATGAACACACAGTGCTCTTTTTCCTGCGCAAGAATCTTTATCGCTGCATCAGTAAATGTTTCCCAGCCACGTTTCTGATGAGACCCAGCCTGATTTGCCCGTACTGTCAATGTAGCATTAAGTAAAAGTACCCCCTGACGGGCCAAGCGCTCAAGATTGCCGCTTGACGGTGCCGGGATATTGAGATCACGCTTTATTTCTTTGAAGATATTTACTAACGATGGCGGATGCGGGACACCATCATTGACAGAAAAGCACAGACCATGTGCCTGCCCCTCCCCATGATACGGATCCTGACCGAGTATAACGACCCTGACAGAATCAAAAGGACACAGATTAAAAGCGTTAAAGACCAGTTCTGATGGCGGATAGGCTACATTTTTCGAATACTCATCATCGACAAATACCATAAGTTCCCTGAAATAATCACTATTAATTTCAGATTGTAATCGTTTTTTCCAGCTAATATCAAAATCAAGATTCATAGTGTAATTCAAGGTTAAGGTTGAGGTTGAGGTTGAATATATATATTGTCCATTACTCAACCTTATTATCATTTAGTGTTGTTACAGTCTTTCTTCCTGTCATACCGTACCCTCGGTTTAATTTTCGGATTTGAATCATCACCGCGTACCAGTTCCTCTTTTTTACTGTTATAATAAGAACGGAAATTACCCGCAAGAATATGCGTACGCATATCGCTCATGAGGTTGTGATAGAATTTCAGATTATGCTGACCAATCAGAAATGCTCCGAAGTATTCATCTACTTTTACAAGATGATGCAAATAGGCACGGCTGTATTTTCTGCACGCATCACAATCGCACTTCTCATCAAGCGCCGTATCATCCAGCTTGTAGACACTCCGGTGAAGCTCCAGTTTACCACTTGACGTATAAGCGATTCCCTGATTTGCCATGGCTGTCGGCATGATGCAATCAAACATATCAACGCCTCTGTGAACCGCCTCAAGCAGATCAATCGGTGTCCCCACCCCCATCAAATACCGCGGCATGTTGGCAGGCAGCAATCCGGCAACAAGTTCGGTTATGTCTTTGCGTTCATCAGCGGTCTCCCCTACTGCAAGCCCGCCGATCGCGAATCCATCAAAGGATATTGACGTAATCTGAGCCGCACTTATTTTGCGGAGATGCTCAAAACATGCACCCTGTACAATTCCAAACAACGCCTGCGGGGAATCTCCACGGGCATCAAGACTACGCTGTGCCCATCTTGCCGTTATATCAATTGACTTTCTACACGCAGTTTCATCAGCCCGTGACGATATGCATTGATCAAGAACCATCATAATATCACTGCCGATTACCTTTTGCATCCCGATACTTGTTTCCGGACTTAGCAGATATTCCCTGCCATCAACATAACTTCTGAACCGGGCACCTTTTTTACTAATTGTAAATGATTTTGAAAGGGAGAATATCTGAAAGCCACCGGAATCTGTTAAGACAGAACGGTTCCAGTTCATGAACCGGTGAATACCGCCTACTTTTTTAAACACATCAGGGCCGGGGCGCAGCAGCAGGTGATATGTATTGGCCAGAAGTACCGGAAATCCAATATTCTCGACTTTATCAAGCGTTTGGGTACGCATTGAACCAAATGTCGCAACAGGCATAAATACAGGTGTTTGCACCGTATTGTGCAATGTTGTAAATGTACATGCCCTGGCAGCACTATTCTCACACACTGCATCACATGTAAACCTGAGCCGGCTATTTGAACTTGTTTGCATAGGCGCATAAAATACTTTCTACTCATGATACATGGATACAGATATCCGGCAACAGGTTACAGTTTCAGTAATATATTATGTATAGGCATCAGACATTACCGTTGGCAGAAAAAAAATCAGGATTCACGCTTGCCTTTATAAAACGAAATTACTATATTATATAGAATAAATTCTAGCTTGATTACTAAGCGGGCCCAGTGCCCGTTTTTGTTTTCAGCATTTTTTTGTGTTTAAAGAGCAGGGTGATTCTGTGGCAACACTTGAAGAGGTTACACCAAAAGTAGAAGAGAAGATTCAGTCGCTTGGATTTGAACTCTTTGAGATGCGTTTCTTCCGGGCCGGTTCACGATCAATTCTACGAGTTGTCATTGATAAGGCTGATGGTGTTAAAATTGCTGATTGTGCCTTTATTAGTAATGAATTATCTGCCTTACTTGACGAACTCAACTTTGCTGATAACCGTGCATACAATCTTGAGGTTTCATCACCGGGAATTGACCGGCCGCTCAAGACTGAAAAAGATTATCGGCGGATCAAAGGCCACGATGTCCATGTGCACTGCACAACTGGTATTGAAGGCAAAAAGACACTAATTGGCGAAGTCGTTGAATGTGAAAATGGCATTTTAACGATCACTACAGAAAAAAAAACTGTTCAGATACCACTGTCAGATATTTACAGTGGAAAAGAAGAACTCCGGTTCAAGTAACTCGGGAAGGATGTTTTAGATGAAAAGGAAGAGCAGAAACGAAGCATTAAAGGCGATAGACATTGCAGCTTCTATCAGTGCTGTTACAAAGGAAAAAAGTATCAGCATGGATCTTGTCCTCGAAACATTGAAAGACGCGCTTGCAACTGCTGCACGCAAATACCTTGGAGAGCTCATTAATGTTGAGGTAAAAGTTGACAGAGAAAAGGGTACCCTTGAGGTATATACACGTCAGACAGTTGTGGAACAGGTTGAAGATCCCGAAACACAGATTATTCTTGATGATGCACGCGACATTGATGAAAACATCCAGATCGGTGATGAACTCATTCAGGAACTTGATATCGATCAGTTCGGACGTATGGCAATCCAGACCGCAAAGCAGGTGATTCTTCAACGGGTACGCGAAGCTGAACGTGAGAAGATTTTTGCAGACTACAGCGAGCGTATCGGTGAACTGGTGACCGGGACGGTCCAGCAGATTGAAAAAGGAAACATCCTTGTCAACCTTGGCCGTACCGAAGCATTCCTTCCATATAAAGAACAGATTCGCAAAGAACATTATCGTCAGGGTGATAATATCCGGGCCTGTATCTATGAGGTTAAGAATAATCTCAAAGGGCCGCAGGTTATCATTTCCAGAACATGCCCTGAGTTTCTTGCCCGTCTGTTTGAACTTGAAGTACCGGAAATTTTTGACAAAACAGTAAAAATCATTAAGGTTGTCCGTGATCCGGGCCACCGTTCTAAAATTGCAGTATCAACAAGTGACAGCCGTGTTGATCCGGTTGGAGCATGTGTTGGAATGCGCGGAAACCGTGTTCAGGCGATTGTTCGCGAATTATCAAACGAACGCATCGATATCATTAACTGGACTGATGAACTCTCACTTCTTGTCCGCCGTGTGTTTGCACCTGCGGAAGTAAAGCGTGTTGTTCCTGTTGGTAATTCAAAAATCGTTGTAGTTATCCGTGAAGAGGATCTTGCTCAGGCGATCGGCCGTGAGGGTCAGAATATACGGCTTGCATCAAAAATGCTTGACAGAGAGATCGATGTCTTCGGTGATGAAGAGTTTGCCAATATGACTGACGAACAGCGTACTGCTGCGACGACAGTTCAAACCGAACCACTTGTACATGAAGAACACGATGACGAAGAAGAGGATGACGCTCATACATACGATGAGGCAATGGAGCCTGTTCAGGAAGAGATTCGTGGTGAACGGTTCTCCCAGAATAACAACGAGGAGGATCCGACTCAGAGTGAGATTATTAATAGTGTTATAGATGATATGTCAGAAACAGACGATGATGCAGAGGATGCGATTAAGAGATCGCATAACAATGTCTGACATAGTATAGGATCGTTCGCAGGTAGAGAGCGCAATTTTCAGGCGTTCCCACCTTTACCAATCAAGGCGCTTCATGCGGGACTTGATTATCAAAAAGAGTCCGTACGGGTCTAAAATGTGACGGGCAAAGGAATATGAGGTAAGGCAATGGCAAAAGAAAAAGTTTACAAGCTGGCTCAGGAGTTCAAGGTTTCCAGCGAAGCCCTGGTGCAGATGTTGCGGGGTATGGGCATACCTGTGAAAAGTCATATGAGCACAGTTGATGACAGCCTTAGAACAGAGATTAAGAAAAAGTTTGAGCTTGAGCGCGCAGAAATCAAAAAAGAATATGAACGCAAAAAGCAGATGATTGTTAAAGCCCGTGAAGAGATGATTGGCGAAGCGGTCAGTGGAGAAAGTACTACAACTGCATCAATTCAAACCGAACATCCACCTGTAGCAGAGATTCAGAAACCTGTTATAACGGAATCAACACCACAATCGCAAGTAAATGCTGCAGAGCATCAGTCTCATCCTGCGCCAAGATTTGAAAAACCTGCGCAGTCTTCTCAGCATCAATCACAACCCCCACGGCCTGCATATTCTGCACGACCAACACATCAGGGTGGAGGCGGTGGTTATCAGGGAGGACAGCACTCAGCTGATCGCCCTCAGCGACCATTTGATCGTGACAATCGTAGTGGTGACAGGCCGTCTGGTGATCGGGGTGGCTTCAGAAGTGACAATCGCGGCTCGAGTGGGCCTGGAGGCCAAGGCAGTGGTCAACGTCCCCGGTTTGGCGACAGACCTCAGTTTGGTGGTCCGCGTCCTGCTGGTGATCGTCCGCAATTTGGTGACAGACCTCAGTTTGGTGGTCCACGCCCTGCCGGTGATCGTCCGCAATTTGGTGACAGACCTCAGTTTGGCGGTCCACGCCCTGCTGGTGATCGTCCGCAATTTGGCGACCGTCGTCCGCCAAGAGATGCTGGTGCCGGGTTAAATCCTCAGGATGCACCGCCACCGCCACCATCACAGGATGATGCCCGTAAGAAGGATAAGAAAAAAGGCAAAACCAAAAAGAAGTTTGAACGTCCGGAAGTGAACGAACTTGAATTAAAAGCTAATATTAAGAAAACACTTGCCAAAATCGGAAGTGGATTTTCCAAGAAAAAGTATAAAAAAGATACTACTCATGAAACAGAAGAGGGAGAAACAGAGGAACGCAAGATTCTCAATGTTGCAGAGTTTGTCAGTGCAAACGAAATTGCAAACATGATTCAGGTTCCAGTTTCTGAAGTTATCACAAAGTGCCTTGAACTTGGTCTTTTTGTAACTATAAATCAACGCCTTGACTTTGATACTATCGAATTAATTGTTGATGAGTTCGGGTATCAGGCTCAGCTGATGAGTGAGTATGCACCAGACCTTTATGATTCAGATGTTAGTGCTGAAGAAGAGGTAAAAGTACCTCGTGCACCGGTAGTAACCGTTATGGGTCACGTTGACCACGGTAAGACATCACTCCTTGATTATATTCGGAAAACGAATGTAATGTCCGGTGAAATAGGTGGTATTACACAGCATATCGCAGCATACGAAGTTCCGACTCGTCATGGATCGGTCACATTCCTTGACACTCCGGGCCATGAAGCATTTACTGCAATGCGTGCCCGTGGATCGCATATAACAGATGTAATTGTCCTTGTGATCGCGGCAGATAGTGCGGTGATGCCTCAGACAAAAGAAGCGATTGATCATGCACGTGCAGCAAACGTTCCAATTGTTGTAGCTCTTAACAAAACTGATCTTCCGACTGCAAATTCAGACAAAATCAAGGCTGAACTTGCGCAGTATAATGTCCTTGTTGAAGATTACGGCGGGCAGGTTTCATGTGTTGAGATCAGTGCAAAGACTGGTAAAAACATAGACAAACTGCTTGAAGTTCTCGCACTTGAAACTGAAATTCTCGAACTTAAAGCAACCGTTGATGGAAAAGCGCAGGGTGTTGTCATCGAATCTGAACTTGACAAAGGTAAAGGTTCGATCGCAACAGTACTCATCGAAAAGGGTACACTGCAAAAAGGTGATGCATTTGTTACCGGTATTCACTATGGCCGTGTACGCGAATTGTATAACGAACGTGGACTGCCGGTTGAAAAAGCAAAGCCATCACAGCCGGTGCTTGTCCTTGGACTATCAGGAACACCGCAGGCTGGTGACTCGTTCAAGGTTGTTGATGACGAAAAAGAAGCACGGGAAATCGCAGCACGTCGCCGTCTTGCACAGCGCGAACGCGAATTCCGTCATATGGGAATCGTATCGCTTGATCACCTCTACGAACAGATTAAAGCCGGAAATGTCCAGACACTCAACCTTATTATAAAGGGTGACGTTGATGGATCGGTTGAAGCACTGGCTGCATCACTGGAGAAAATCAGTACTGAAGAGATCAAGGTTTGCGTAATTCACAAAAGCGTTGGTGCAGTAAAAGAGACTGATATTATGCTTGCTGCATCATCAAATGCGCTCATTATCGGTTTCCATCTCAGTCCCAACACAAAAATCAGAGAACTCGCCAAAAATGAAGGCGTTGAGATTCGTACTTATCGTATCATTTACGAGGCTCTTGAAGATATACGCGGTGCAATGGAAGGCATGCTTAAGCCTGAAATCAAGGAAAAAATCGTTGCAGAAGTTGCTGTGCGCAAGGTATTCAAAATCTCAAAGTTTGGTACCGTTGCAGGATGTTATGTTACATCCGGAACTGTTACCAGAGGCTTCAAGGCACGCCTTATTCGTGACGATGTCATTGTTGCTGAAGGTAAAATCAGTACACTTCGCAGAATGCAGGATGATGCTAAGGAAGTCAGGGAAGGATTTGAGTGCGGTCTTACTATTGATAGTTACAGTGACTATATGGAAAATGATCGTTTCGAAGTATATGAAGAAGTGGAAGTAGCACGTAAGCTCTCCGCACCGTTGTAAGAAAAACGTCTATACCCCCCTGATCTTTAGTATGAGATCCGGGGGGTTTTTATTTGTAAACGAAGTCAGTAAGCAGGTCTGAGACCAAACCTTATTCTTAACCTTAGCTGTCTTCTTAAGGGTAGTAATGGCAAATTTAAATTTTCATAACGAACGACTGGCCGGCCAGCTTCAAAAAGAGATTGGACTTGTAATTGCTCATGAGGTGCGTGATCCACGTATTCCATCATTGGTAACAATTACCCATGTTAAACTCGCTCAGGATACCAGAAACGCAACTATATACGTAAGTATCTTTGGTGACAGAAGTGAAAAAGAGGAAGCGATTACCGGATTGAATAAAGCGGCTCCGTTTATTCAACGTGTCGTTGCGGGCAGGATTACTGTCAAACATTTCCCGAAAATTTTCTTCAAACTTGACAATTCAATTGAACACGGGCAGCACATCAACGATTTACTAAAAGAGATTAAACATGATCTGGAATGAATTACGTGACATAATAGATTCGAACCAGACATTTGTAATCTCATCACATGTCAGCCTTGATGGCGATTCGATCGGTTCACAACTTGCCTTCTACTGGTACCTGACATCAATTGGTAAAACGGTACATATCTTTACACATGATCCGGTGCCTGTGAAATTCGGATTTCTTGAAAATGCGGGAATGATCAAACAGGAAAAGCCATCATGCGGTTTTGATGTCCTGGTGGTACTTGACTGTTCAAATCCTCACCGTCTGGGCTGGGATGAGTACAAAGAGTGTGCAAAGCTTATTGTCGACATTGATCATCACCGCGACAATACACGATTTGGCAACATCAATATTATTGACACAAAGGCAGCAGCGACCGGGGAGATTATCTATCGTTTCTTTACCGAATGTGGTATTGATTATCCTGCATTTGTTGCAGAGTCTCTCTACATGGCGATAATGAGTGACACCGGTGGTTTTCGTTTTTCCAATACAGGAAGCAGCGTGCTTAGAGCATGTGCTGAACTGTCGGAGCGTGGAGCACAGTGTTCAACCATTTATGACCGGGTGTATTCATCACGCTCCCGCAACGCACTTATACTACAATCAAAAATCTGGTCAACCCTGAAATACTATTGTAATGACAGAGTTTCTGTAATGGAGATGCCTCTTTCACTTCTTGATGAACTCGGGGCGCACTATAGTGACAGTGAGGGAATGGCGGATCATACAATTACTGCTGAAGGTATTAAAGTTGGCATAATGGCAAAGTACTCGCCACAGGAAACGCACTTCAGTCTGCGCTCGCGCGGAGCAGTTGATGTTGGCAAAGTTGCGCAGCAGATTCCCGGTGGCGGGGGTCACAGTGGAGCTGCCGGATGTACTGTGGCACTCCCCTATGATCAGGCACTAAAACACATTCTCAGTATTATCGAGAAGGAGCTGGACTGATCTTTCGTGAACGGTTTTCTCTGTGTAAACAAGCCGATCGGGCCGTCATCGTTTCAGATTGTCAACCAATTGCGGCGGATACTTCATATCAAAAAAATCGGCCATGCAGGAACCCTTGATCCGGAAGCATCAGGACTATTGGTCATTGCCATTGGCACTGCCACTCGTCTGCTTCAATATCTGCCTACTGAACCCAAAATGTACGAATTCGTTATTAAATTTGGATCTATAACCGATACTCTTGACAGAGAAGGTACGATCACGGACTCGGGCAAACCAATTCCTGATCTTTCAACAATTGAACAGGTTTTACCATCATTTACCGGACGCATCTCACAGATCCCCCCTTCATACTCTGCGCTTTTAGTCAATGGGGTGCGAGCTTATCAACTTGCGCGGAGTGGTAAAGCAGTTGAAATGCAGCCCCGTGATATCGATATTCACCGTATGACCCTTAAACACTTTGATCGGGAAAACGGTGAGGCATATCTTTGTGTTGAATGCTCCGGTGGCACTTATGTGCGGTCACTTGCACGCGATATTGCTGAAAAATGTGGTACGATTGGATTTGCATCCAGTATCCACCGGACAGCAATAGGTTTGTTCTCACTTGATCAGGCACTACCCTGCGAATCACTTGAAAATGCAGCGAAACACATTTTGCCATTTGACAAAGTTTTTACGGAAAATATATGTTTAATCTCTGACATTCAGCGGGAATGCCTGTTGTATGGACGTGATTTTGCAATACCTGGCAGTGCACAGGATACACTGTATGCATTTCATAATAATGAACTTATGGCTGTATTGAAACACAAGGGTGATTCAGTGTATCATCCATCAACGGTGATCTCTGGAAGTGCAGGAAGCCAATGAAAATACTCGAAATAACAGGTGAACGGCTATTAGAAAAAACAGTAATTACTGTTGGCAATTTTGATGGAGTCCATAGTGGACATAGGGCGCTTCTCGAACAGGTTGTAGCACGTGGAAGAGAACGTAACCTCAAAACTGCAGTTCTCACTTTTGATCCTCATACACGTACTGTTTTATTTCCTGAACTGTCACAGCATATCCTTACCACCTTTGAAGAAAAGGCACAACTCCTTGAGCAGCTGGGCATTGATTATCTGGTCCGTATTCCCTTTTCGAAGGAGTTCAGTCAGAAATCACAGGAAGATTTTGTAAAAGAAGTACTTGTTGAACGGTTGAATGCAAGCGACTGGGTTATGGGTGAAGGGCATAGTGTCGGAAAAAACAGAGGCAGCAGTACATTTCTTTTGCGTGATACCATAAAAAAATATTATATTACAACGTTTGTTGCTGATTTATTAACCAGCAATGAACATGTGGTTTCATCAACAGTAATTCGCAAATTACTGACTGATGGGCGCTTGACTGAGGCTGTAGGAATGCTTGGGCATCCATACCTGATCTCAGCAGAGCGCATTAAAGGTTTGAAAATTGGCTCTCAGATCGGCTATCCGACTTTTAATTTTTCCAGGCCGCCTTCGCAAAAGGTTATTCCACCGCCTGGGGTCTATGTAGCTGAACTGGGGTTTGATGGAAATGTGCAGCCTGGCGCATTATATTTCGGTGAATGCCCGACTTTTGCTCAGCGGGATGTTCACTTTGAGTTCCACTCACTGGAATTCAATGGCCGGGAACCGGAAGTGGGGCAGATTGCTCATCTTTGGGTCTACAAGTTTATTCGTTCTGATGAAGCATTTAGCGACTCGGCGGTACTTGTGGATAGAATTAAAAAAGATATTGAAGCTATCAGGAATTTTTTTCAAGAGGAGAAACGGGGCCATGGCTGTGACCAAGGAACGTAAAGCAGCTTTAATTAAGGAATTCGGTAAATCCGAGACAGATTCCGGCAACTCTGATGTTCAGATTGCACTTCTTACAGAGCGTATCAACCATCTTACTGAGCATCTTAAAGTAAACAAGAAAGATCACCATACCCGCTATGGTCTTCTTAAGCTTGTTGGTCAGCGCAGATCACTTCTTGATTATATCATTAAAGTTGATATTGCCCGCTACCGTGTACTTATCAAGAAATTAGGTATCAGAAAATAGTTGATCCTTTCTTCTGTTGCATTTACAGTCTACGAATTTTGTGTGCAGTACGGGATCAAAATCCGGTACTGCATTATCTTTTTACTACGGTAATAAAATATTAACTACAGAGAAGCAGCGATCATAACGAATCATTTTAACACTATTTTTAAAACATATACACTATTTTTAAACAGTGCACATTTAAAATGTTTTTTTACTAATCCCGGTACTTTCACGCATCTATCGTGTCCCGTGATTAAACGTAATCGATCCCGGTTCTTGTTGGTTAGTATCATATCTCTGAATAAATCCGTTTACACAGGTAATTATTACGAACAAGCCTGAAGTAGCAGATGATTGGAGTGACCTGATGTTAATCTATTGTGCGCAAAGAAGCTCACGCGTTGTACAGCTCCTTATAGAGGTTTACAATCTGATGTGCGCATCTTTTCGCAACAATAATTTGACATACAGCAATACTTCATCGGGTGCTTCTTTGGGCCATTTTTTTATCA
Organism: Fibrobacter sp.; assembly: GCA_012513915.1. GTDB lineage: Bacteria > Fibrobacterota > Chitinivibrionia > Chitinivibrionales > Chitinispirillaceae > JAAZBG01. Next base: position 52,586 of record JAAZBG010000047.1, on the reverse strand, counting down.
ATCATTTACAGGAGTTGGCTTAATGGCTCAAACAAACGTAGAAACCGAAGTTGCAGGTATCAAGGTTTCAATCGAAACCGGTCGTATCGCAAAACAGGCATCAGGTTCTGCTATCGTGCGCATTGGTGACACAATGGTACTGGCTACAGTATGTAGCGGCAGAGAATCCGACAGCGCAGATTTTTTCCCGTTGTCAGTTGAATATATCGAGAAATCGTATGCAGCAGGTAAAATCCCCGGTGGATTTATTAAACGTGAAGGACGCCCGAGCGAAAAAGAGATTCTTAGCGCCCGTATCGTCGACCGTCCGATTCGCCCTCTTTTCCCTGATGGTTTCAGGACTGAGGTACAAATTGTATGTACCATCATTTCTGCAGATGAACACTATGATGCCGATGTACTTGCAGTTACTGCAGCGTCAAGCGCACTGTGTCTGTCAGATCTTCCGTTCATTGAACCGGTCGCTGCGGTTCGTGTCGGTATGATTGATGGCAAATTTAAAGTATTTCCCACCCTTGAAGAAACAGAAGCGGGTCTTCTTGACATGGTTGTAGCAGGTACCGAAAGTTCAATCATGATGGTTGAGGGTGGTGCGTGTGAACTGTCTGAGGAACAGATGGTTGATGCAATCATGCTTGCTCATTCTGAAATTAAAAAGATTATTGCACTTCAGAAGGAGCTTCTTGTTAAGGCTGGCAAAGACCAGGTTAAGTCATTTACTCCTCCAGAGCAGGATCAGGCTCTCGTTGCAGCAGTAAAGTCTTTTATCGATGGTAAACTTCATGATATCAGCTTTAACGGTGACAAGAAAACCCGTTACAGCGGTATTGACAAACTGCTTGAAGAAACAAAAGCTGCGCTTGCTGAGCAGTTCCCTGAAAAAGAGGATGCAATCGGTATAATCTTCCACGATCTCGAACGTCAGGATATCCGCGAGACGATTCTTACAACGGGCAAGCGTATCGGCGGAAGAGATTGTGATGAGATCAGAAAAATTACCTGCGAACTTGATATTCTTCCGCGGGCACATGGATCAGCTCTCTTTACAAGAGGTGAGACACAATCTTTGAGTGCTGCTACTCTTGGAACAAAGCTTGACGAACAGCATATTGATAATATTCAGGGCCAGTACGACAAATCATACATGCTTCACTACAATTTCCCACCCTACTCGGTTGGTGAATGTAAGCGCATGGGTTCAGTCGGCCGCCGCGAGATCGGTCATGGACATCTTGCAGAACGTTCAATCGCACCAGTACTTCCCGACGAAAAAAGTTTCCCGTACACAATCCGTGTTGTTTCAGAAATCATGGAATCAAACGGATCATCATCAATGGCAACAGTCTGCTGTTCATCACTGTCACTTATGGCAGCTGGCGTCCCAATTAAGGGTCATGTAGCAGGTGTTGCAATGGGACTTATTAAAGAGGGTGATCAGGTAGCAATCCTTACTGATATCCTTGGAACTGAAGACCATGTAGGTGATATGGATTTCAAAGTCGTAGGTACCCGTGATGGTGTTACAGCAATTCAGATGGATATCAAAATTTTTGGTATCACACCGGAAATTATGAAAGATGCGCTCGCGAAGGCACATACAGCACGTCTCAAAATTATCGATATCATGGAACAAACTCTTCCTGCATCACGTAAAGAGATGTCTCCGTTTGCTCCACGTGTTACCACGATCACTATCGACAAAGAAAAAATTCGTGAGATCATCGGCCCTGGAGGCAAAATGATCCGTGAAATTCAGGAAACAACCGGTACAACGATCAATATCAACGATGATGGAGTGATCTCGGTTGCTGCTGCAAACAAGGAATCCCGTGATGCAGCACTTCGCAAAATCAAGGGTATTGTTGCAGAACCTGAGCTTAACGCAGTATACGATGCAATTGTAAAGACAATCGTTGAGTTCGGCGCATTTGTCGAGTTCCTTCCTGGTAAAGAGGGTCTGATTCATATCTCTGAACTTGATCACAAACGTGTCGCACGGGTTGATGACATTCTCAGCCTTGGCGAAAATGTACGTGTCAAGCTGATTGGATTTGACAGATTCGGAAAAGTAAAACTCAGCCGCAAGGCACTTATTCCACAGCCTCAGCAGCAGGATGAACCTCAGCAGTAATTATGCCGATGGTATCGTTTTGAATTAATGAAGGGCACTATTGTTAATAGTGCCCTTTGTGTATCTGTAATAAATTTGTTACTCATATATAACGCTCCTCTCCGGGGCTGTTTTTAATCAAGGAGCTTTCTCTGGACTATGTCAAACTCAGTTTCAATAATCGCAAAACGCCTCGAACACGCATCAGACCTTCCTTTACCAAAGCGGATGACTCCCGGATCCAGCGGATGCGACATCTGTGCGGCAATTGACAAAGATATAACCATCGATGCCGGCGGGCGGGCACTTATACCAACTGGTTTCTGTTTTGAAACGCCCCTTGGCTACGAGATTCAGGTACGTCCCCGCAGTGGCCTCGCTTTTAAATCCGGGGTAACAATACTTAACACCCCTGGTACCATTGACGCAGACTATCGTGGTGAAGTGAAAATTATTCTTGCAAATTTCGGCAACGAGCCCTTTACCGTAAAGCGAGGCGACCGCATTGCACAGCTAGTCCCGATGAAAGTTCCGGAAACTGTAGACTTTACAGAAAGTGATTCAATTGCGGATTCATCACGAGGAGCGGGTGGGTTTGGTCATACCGGGGTGTAATACACCCGGTAATGTACAGTTCCTTTACTTTCCACAACATTTTTTGAATTTTTTCCCACTTCCACAGTAACAGGGATCATTTCTTCCACATCGTGCATTACTCGTTACTGGCTTACTTCGATCTATCGAGCCTTGCATTTCCTTATATCTCATATACAATTGTATCATTTTTTCTTTTCGATCAGCTAACGTTTTCTTTAAATCCGGATATTGTTTATTCATTTGGCTTACAAGGACCGCACACTTAGGCGTACCTTTTCCCTGTTCTTTTATTTCCCATTTTCCAGTCTGGTAATTAAAGTTAACCGAAGTCGGATCTTTTTCGTTAATAATAATTGCATCTTTAATCGCAACAAATTCGATAGTTACATCATTGCATTTACATCCTGATTTTAAACAATAATATTCCGATAGAAAATATGTTATTCCTTCAAATTCAAATAAATGCTTTTGGTACCAGGGGAAAACCTCACCATAATTAACCATCAAGGCTTCGTATTCAATTTCTTCAATTGGAAAATATGGTGGTTCAAAGTCATCGAGATCACACTCATTTGAATTTTTTATTTTTGTTGTATGAAATATTTGATTAAGTAATACATGATCATTTTCAGACATAGCTTTCTTAAACTGCCTCACAAGTTCAGGTATGCGATCTGATCCGGCACTTGAAATCTTATTTGACTTTACATCATAGGAAAAAGACACATCCTGAAGACTATTCTCAAATCCAATTGTCAATTTTAATTTGGTACAGCCACAAAATGGACTCTTGCATACATCCCATGAAAGATTATATTCCTCATCGCTATTATTAGTTTTCCAGATGGCTTTTATTACTTCCGTTTTGGATTCATTAAATGTTACGATAATCATCGAAAAATGTCTCCCCGGTCTAAGTGACTTTTTGTGTTGTCTTGTTATTTATGATTTCAAATGAAATTACTACTGCATTCCTGATATGTTTCATACGCATTATAGAATGAAAATTGAATAACTGTAGATTCAGTCCATTGAGTATTTTCCGTAATATAATCCTAATCGGGTCAGTATCGAAAGCTTTTCAGAAAAAACATGAGTACCTCCTATACCAGTCTCAATCAACTGTTCAAAATACACCCGTCGTGGCGTCTCCTCAGAGCCGAGAATGCGCCACTGATCATTTCCTTTCTCGACAAAGTATTTGTGCAGCCAAATGTGCGGTTTATGACTCAGGCAGATCTGGTTTCCAAACTTGATGACACCCTGTATCAGCTTCGGATCAGTGAAGGAGCGGAGAGTTTTCCACGATCTGCACAGGCGTATCTGGATGACTGGGCACAGAACGAAAAAGGATGGCTGCGTAAATATTATCCGGTTGGTTCGGATGAACCTCATTTTGACCTCACACCTTCTACGGAAAAAGTGCTCACCTGGGTGGAAAGTCTTACCGGTAAATCATTTATCGGAACTGAATCCCGGCTGCTTACCATTTTCGAACTGCTCAAACAGATGGTTCTCGGAACCGAAACCGATGCTGAAACACGTATTGCAGAACTTGAAAAACGCAAAGCAGAACTTGACGCCGAAATTGAGGCAATAAAAAGCGGTAATATGGTACTCATGGATGAAACGTCGATTCGTGACCGGTTCATGCAGTTCAGTACAATGGCACGAGAACTCTTAAGCGATTTCAGAGCGGTGGAACACAATTTCCGGTTGCTTGACAGTCAGGTACGTGAAAAAATTGCCACCTGGGATGGAACTAAGGGTGCGCTGCTTGAGCAGATTTTTGGCGACCGTGATGTGATTGTAGACTCGGATCAGGGGAGAAGTTTTAAAGCATTCTTTGATTTTCTGATGTCATCCAGTAGCCAGGAAGAGTTTACATCACTACTGGATAAGGTTTTTTCAATGGATGCGCTTACTGCGTTTACACAAGACCGAAGACTGCGTCGTATCCATTTTGACTGGCTCGAAGCCGGAGAACATACACAGCGAACCGTTGCCAGTTTGTCGCAGCAGTTACGCCGCTACCTTGATAATCAGGCATATCTGGAAAATAAACGGATCATGGAAATTCTGGATAGCATTGCTCAGGGGGCATTGCAGGTTAAAGAAAATATGCCAAAGGGAAATTTCATGACCGTTGATGAGCCTGCCCCGGACATTCACCTTCCAATGGAACGTCCGCTCTATACTCCCCCGCTAAAAGTGACTATTGATTCGATAGTACAGGAAGCCGTTGAAGAGGGTATTGATCTTCAGGCGCTTTACGACCAGGTATATGTTGACAAAAAAGTACTCATCGCTCACATACAGAAAGAGCTGCAGTCAAAAAGTCAGACAACGCTGAGTGCAGTCATTGAAAAGCATCCACTTTCGAAAGGACTGGCTGAACTGGTCACCTATCTTGCTATTGCAAGCGAAAGCCGGTTTACCATCTTTAATGAGCTTCACAGTGAAGAGATCCGTTGGCTTGACAGTAACGGTATCGGGAAAAATGCACGTTTACCACAAGTGATATTTAACAGGAATAATCATGGCTGAGACTGAAACGACAAACGCAAACAATAGTTTTTCGGTAGTTCTGATCACACTTTTAAAAGGTGTCGTTTATGCCGACGAAAATGCCAGACTCTGGCAGAATCTTCTGTCACTTCAAGCACGTATACGTGATTATGTCAAAGAGATCGGCCTGGAACTGATCGTCGTTGAAGACGAAGGTTTCGCGTGGCTTCAGACATTAGCATCAAATGAAAATACACCTGAATTACCCCGATTGGTAATGAAACGGCAATTATCCTACCCGGTTAGCCTTCTCATCGCATTGTTACGGCGTAAACTTGTCGAGCATGATGCAACCAGTGGCGAAGTCCGTCTTATACTCAGCAGGGATGAGATCGTTGAGATGATGAGAACGTTTCTGTCAACAGGATCAAATGAAGCGCGTCTTGTCGATCAGATTGACACCTATATCAACAAGGTAATCGAACTCGGGTTTGTGCGTCGTTTACGTACAGAGAATAACAAAATAGAAGTCCGTCGACTGCTGAAAGCCTTCGTTGATACACAATGGCTGAATGATTTTGATACACGGTTACAAGCGTACCAGTCCTCTGAACTGACCGGTGCAACCAGCGGAAAAGAGGATTAATAATGGATGATCAGTTGTCGTTCGGGTTTGATACCAATGATGAACTTGCCGGGTTTCGCCTTACACGGGTGGAAGTATACAACTGGGGAACATTCCATGAAAAGGTATGGTCGCTTACACCACAAGGCCAGAATGCACTGCTTACGGGTGATATCGGATCCGGAAAATCGACGCTTGTTGATGCGATAACCACACTGCTTGTTCCGTCACAGCGAATCTCCTATAACAAAGCAGCTGGTGCCGAAAGTAAAGAGCGGTCGCTGCGGTCCTATGTTCAGGGATATTATAAATCGGAGCGTACCGATGGAGGCTATGGGGCAAAACCGGTTGCTTTACGTGATCAGAACTGCTACTCGGTTATTCTTGGTGTTTTTAAAAACACTGGGTATGTTCAAACGGTAACACTTGCTCAGGTGTTCTGGCAAAAAGAACTTCAGGGGCAGCCAAACCGGTTCTTTGTTGTTGCTGATGGCGAATTGAACATTGCGGAACACTTTTCCAATTTTGGAAGCGATATAAAAAACCTTAAAAAGAAGCTGAAAACTATCAGCTATATTGATGATGTCTTCGAGAGCTTCCCTCCCTACTGTGCATCTTTCAGACGACGATTCGGCATTGAAAATGAACAGGCGATGGAGCTGTTTCATCAGACTGTTTCCATGAAATCCGTTGGCAATCTAACCGATTTTGTCCGTTCACACATGCTTGAACCGTTTGAAATCGAACCGCGAATCGCAGCTTTGATCACTCATTTTGATGATCTCAGCCGGGCTCATGATGCTGTTTTGAAAGCAAAACGGCAGCTTGAACTTCTGCAGCCGATCAGTGCGGATCTCGATAAGCATGCATCGGTATCATCACAGAAGGGGAACCTTTTAGGGTGTCGTGATAGTTTACGTACCTATTTTTCAATGATAAAAGCAGAACTGCTGGAAAAACGAATCGGAAATCTCAGTGAAGACCACCGCCGCCTGACAGCACGAATTGATCAGTTAAAAGAGCAGCATACTCATCATCATGCGGAAAGAGATCGTCTTCGTCAGGCAATTGCAGAAAATGGTGGGGACCGTCTCGAAAGACTTAAATCTGATATCCAGACGCTTATAGAAAAGAAAACATCACGGTTGCAAAAATCTGAAGCGTATCTGTCGCTTCTCGATCAGCTGGAACTACCGGTATCCATCACTCTGGAATCATTTATAAACAACCAATTATACGCATCCAGTCAATTGACTGAATATGATCAAAAAGAAGTCAATCTTCAAAACAGACGCACAGAAGCGGAAGTCGCACTTCGAACGGAACGGGATAAACACGGTGAAATTGTCAAGGAACTGGAGTCACTGAAAACTCGCAGGAGTAATATCGACTCAAGACAGATCGAGATACGAAAAAGTATGTGTACAGCACTCCGACTTGACGAAGATGAAATCCCTTTTGTCGGAGAACTGTTGCAGGTACGCCCCGAAGATGCCAAATGGGAGGGTGCGATCGAGCGGCTGCTTCGTAATTTTGGTTTGTCACTGCTTGTCCCGGAACGTCTGTATGCCCCGGTAACTGACTGGGTTGAAAAGACCAATCTTCGCGGCCGTATTGTTTACTTTAAAGTACCAGATAAGCAGCAGGATAGCGATACAGTAAATCTACATTCAGATTCACTGGTGTATAAACTATCGATCAAACCGGATAGTGAGTTTTACACCTGGGTGGAAACGGAAATCCGCAGACGGTTTGATTATGTCTGCTGTTTGACAATGGATCATTTCCGCCGTGAAAAGCAGGCTATTACGCTTTCGGGCCAGATTAAGGGTACTGGCAATCGTCATGAGAAGGATGATCGCCACGACCTTCAGGACCGCAGCAGATTTATTCTTGGATGGAGTAATGAAGCAAAAATCAAGCTTCTTGACAAACAACGGGATGGTCTGGAAAAAGAGATCCAGCGGATTGCAGTGGCGATTGGTTCACTCGATGACGAACGAAAAAAGTACGATCGGGAAAAGACACTTTTTGTCAAGCTCCTGGGGTATTCCGGATTTGATGAAATCGACTGGCAGCCGGTTACGCTTCAGATTGATGAACTGGAGCGTGAACTAAAAGAGATTGAAAACACATCAGATATTCTTAAGACGCTTCAGGTACAGCTGGTGCAGCTGGAGACGGTCATAAAAGAAAAAGATGTGCTACTTGACAAAGAGAAGGATGAAAAGTCAAAGAATGAGGAAAAGCAGAATCATGCTCTGGAGCTTTTAAGGCAGTTCCAGGAATTATTTAGTGATGAAGCCCGGAAAAAAGTAGACCAGCTAATTGATCAACTTAACGATATGCGAACTGAAGTTCTTGCGGATCGTCAACTGACGGTGGAATCAATTGATAACCGTCAGACTGAGATGCGCGAGTGGCTTCAGAAGAAAATTGACAATGAGGACAAACGTCTTAAAACGCTTGAAGAGCGCATTATTAAAAACATGGAAGGGTACCGCAGGGACTTTGTTGCAGAGACCAATGAAATTGACGCAAAAATTGAATCCGGACCCGAATTCAAGAAAATGCTGGAGCAGCTCAAGGCTGACGATCTTCCCAAGTTTGAATCACGATTCAAAGCACTTCTTAATGAAAATACCATCCGCGAAATCGCGAATTTCCAGTCGCAGCTCAACAGGGAACGTCAGAATATTAAAGAGCGGATCGATAGAATAAATCAATCTCTGTCGGGTATCGAATATAACCGGGGGCGATATATCGTTCTGGAGGATCAGGTAACAACCGATATTGAAATCAGGGATTTCCAGCAATCACTTAGAGCTTGTACGGAAGGAAGTCTCACCGGTTCGGAGGAGGAACAGTATGCAGAAAGCAAGTTTCTCCAGGTCAAGGCAATTATTGACCGTTTCCGCGGCCGTGAAGGGTCCACTGATGTTGACAAGCGCTGGACAATGAAAGTCACTGATGTTCGCAACTGGTTTGTATTTGCAGCATCGGAGCGTTGGATCGAGGATAATACTGAACATGAGCACTATACCGATTCCGGTGGAAAATCAGGTGGACAGAAAGAGAAACTCGCCTATACGGTGCTTGCGGCAAGTCTTGCGTATCAGTTCGGTCTTGAATGGGGCGAGGTCCGTTCACGAAGTTTCCGGTTTGTGGTCATTGACGAAGCATTCGGCCGCGGTTCTGATGAGTCAACGAGGTTCGGTCTGGAGTTGTTTAAAAAACTCAACCTGCAACTATTGATTGTCACACCTTTGCAGAAGATACATATTATTGAACCTTACGTGTCAAGTGTCGGGTTTGTCTATAATCCCGAAGGACGTGAGTCACTTTTACGCAATCTCACGATTGAAGAGTACAGGGCAGAAAAAGAAGCAAACGTGCAATGAATGACACTTATACAAAATGGACAACGTTACCACAGGTCAAAGCAACAATCCTGAAAAAATGGAATAAAGGGTTTTTCTTAAAGGATTTTATAGAATCAGACAATCTTTTTCCTTACAGGGTTCCGCTCCGCATTCCGGGTTCAAACGATTTAAGCAGATTATATGAACGCGCACGCGATTGGGTTCAGCAATTTGTTAATGTTGACAAAACACAACTGTTCCGTATTGAATGGCAGGAGATTAACAACCGGATTCTCGGGCAGAATCAGCTTCCGGTTGCGGTCGTGTTTGATTCGAAAGAAAATCTGTTGCGATATATCAATAAAATGTCTGATTACAAACAGTTTACACAATCGGTACAGGAAGTACTCGCAGCGTTTCCGGAATTAAAAGATTGGATTTTGAAACAACCGTTTGCACTTATCGAACATGCGCCTGATTTAAAACGGCTGCTCAGCATTGCAGCATGGATGAAAGCTACACCTAAACCAAATATCTATTTGCGACAGTTGAGTCTGCCTGATATCGACACCAAATTTATTGAGCAACATAAAAAATTATTGTCAGAGTGGTTTGATATCATACTTGATCAATCAGTAATAGACCAAACAGCAACAGGTGTAAAAGGGTTTGAACGCCGGTTTGGATTTCGTGAAAAGCCGATACTGATACGACTCAGAATTCTTGACAGCAGAAAATATATACGCGGGCTTTCCGAGCTCACTCTCAGAGCTGACGAGTCCTGTTCATTGAATCTGGATATTGATACCGTATTTGTCACGGAGAACGATATCAACGGACTTGCATTTCCAACGGTTGAGAACGCCATAATTCTTTTCGGCCGCGGGTACGGGTTTGGCCATCTGGAAAACGCACACTGGCTCAGGAATAAAAAGATCCTTTACTGGGGTGATATCGATACACACGGGTTTACAATCCTTAATCAGTTTAGAAAACTATTTCCATCAGCCCAATCGATTCTCATGGATCGGGAAACATTGCTGCAGCACCGTAAGTGCTGGGTAAAGGAATTAACGCCGTCGGAAGCTACTTTAAATAATCTGACAGAAGAGGAATATACTCTGTACAACGAATTGCGGGAAAATGTGTTGGGAGATTCGGTCAGACTGGAGCAGGAGTTTATTCCGTTTGATTATGTTGAGCGATTTCTTGACAATATAACCAAACACTAATCGTTTTATTGTTCTTGAGCAACGATGTGTTTCGACATTACTACATTTTTATAATCACTTTGAACAAATTATTATCACGATCATCATTGAACTCTATTGTAGGATATGCTTTTAAAGCTCTCCGTACTCCATTCCCAAGTCCGCGGTATGGAAGTAGCTTTGTAGCAAATGAAGCAAGAATAGGATTTCTGATATTTGAATTTCCCGACTTGATATTCTGGACGGTTAAATTATTTGGTAAATGTCCCGGACTTATAATTTCGATTCTGTTTGAAAATATGAATATGCGAACAGGTGCAGAAATAAAATAATCTCTATGAATAAGTGCATTTGCAACAAGTTCCTCGAAAACAATTTTTGGTATCGCAGGCTCGCTTGTTGAATTTACGGTCTGTTCTGCTTGCTCCCGCTTGGAATTAATTGTCAAAAAGGATATTACCTGTTGAAAAACATCAGAAATTTTCCCGGTAATGTCTCTACTGTCAACATACGTATCTTCATCTATATCTGTACCAGGATAGGCAACCGCTTTAACAATAAAGGTCGGCAGCCGAAAATTTGGTTGTTTTGCAAAAAGCAATGCACCGGCGATATTTAGATGTGATGATTGTGCAAGATTCATGTTTTCAAAAATAACCTGTATTGGATTATCCTGTTCATCCAGGTTTTCCCCATATTCCTTTTGAAAAAAAGCCTTGAAAAAAGGCAGATCGATATCAGCTAATGTAAGGCCATTAGCAGTCTGCTCATCACCATGCATTCTGTTCGAGGATTGGAACATTCGTAGTAATTCATCTGGTGAATTAACTTTTCTTTTATCTGCTCCTTTTCTGATATAAATATTTCCAGACTTGTCCATATAAGGTTTATATATTCCTTTGTAGACTTTTATCACAATCACTATCCCATCGGGATGCAAAACGTTTTCAGTTTCCACGGTGATTGGTGGTTTAATATTGTTATGTGCTACATTTGATATTAAGTTGTCAAGTTTCTTTTCATTAATAATTGTGTTTGTCAAACCTTCAACTTCATTGTCAGGAGTTATACCTATTAATATCATTCCTCCATCAGTATTACTGAATGCAATCATCTCCTGAGCAAGAGATTCCGGGTGAACATCAGAAGTTTTGAACTGGAATCTGCTGTCTTCACCACGTGCAATTATCTCAATAAGTTCTGTGGTTTCCATATTCCATAAATCTCTTTTCTTTTGTTAAATGCATCTTCACCACCCTCCATGATATCAACTATCTCTTTCTGCAAAACCGGTGAATCGATGCTTCCCGCCTGTATCGCAATCCTACCATCTGTATACCTACAGGAATGTATTTGTTCAGCATCTCCCAAAACTGGAAAATTTGCATTATGCGTTGCAAACAAAAATTGTGTATCGGGTTTAAGGTTCCTGATTAATTTAATTACGTCCTCATAAATTGTCTGATTATCCAGATCATCTTCTGGTTGATCTACAATGATTACATCATTTTCATGTTGACTCAAGATAAAAAGTATCAAAGCGGAAGCTCTTTGACCAAGTGAATGGTGCTGAAGTTCTTTTCCTCGATATCTTATTGTAAATTTATTCTGCACCTGAAAAACCAGTAATGTTTGTAAATTATCCAGAAAATATTTCTCAAATGTTTCCGGCGATGAGCCTGCTTTGTTTTTTGCATTTTCAAGATCTCTGTAGATATGCCCAAAATCATCGTACTCTTTTACCAATTTCTGTAAGGTATTTTCCCAAATATTACTTCCCCGAAAGACATTTTTTACAAATAGCAAAAATCCTTTTTTATCACCTTTAAATTCAGCTTCGATTGTTAATACTGAATGTTTATCATTTATTTTAGCTAACTGACCATTTATTGCATGAAATTCCTGTTGCAATAAATCATTCAATTCGGTTAACAATATCATCAGTTCGGTTTTTACAGTGTCTTTCTGACTTTTTTGTTTTTCTAAAGCCACCAGCATTTTATCTGCTGTATCAATTTTACTTTTCAGATGAGGATATTCCTCAAGATTGAGAGTTACTGCTCCTTTAACTTTTAATTCATATTCAATTTTGCGTCTTGTATCAGCAAATTCATCAGTAAATTTTTTTTTCGTTTGTAAAAATGATGTATAGCTTTCCTTTAACTGTTTAAGCAGGTTTTCAAGTGCCAATTTGTCAGCTTGCTGTTTTTCTAAAATCTGCACAGCTTTATTATACTCTGTCAAAAATTGTTTGAAAAATTCAGGGCTTTGAGTTGATACATAGGAGGTGTGATTCTTAATGGTATCTTCATATTCACCGATAAAGCTTTCCAAACCATTCCCAAACGTCTCAATGTCAATTAACATCTGCTTAATCTTGCGCTCATCTGTCTCAAAATCAGTCTGTTTTTTAAACTTTTCCTCTATACCATGTTCTGTAAATTTGATCAGATTGAATTCCGCATCCTGTTTTTTCTGCTTATAATCTTCTATTTGATCATCAATAGTGGCAAGTTTCTGCAGCCTTGTAACAGCATCTGATACCTGCTGTTTCTTTTCTTCAATCCGCAACCGTATATTGTGAAGGCTGTCTCCCACAAGCTTTTCTACAAGATCAGTTTCAAATCCATCACTACTGCTTGAGAGATCTTTTTGTCCAAAATATATGGGATTTTTAATGATCGTTTCGCGAATGGAAATACCAGGTTGAAGTATGCCATCTACATAACACTGCGAGTAATCATTTAAAATTCGCGAGATCTGAAACTCTCTACCATATTGATCCAATGCTGTAATTATTGCTTTCCCACCACTTCCGAGGGTATGTGCTACAAGTTTCTGTTTGTAGCCTGTATCTATCGCATGATCACCAAAAGGGATATCCAGTACATAACGTACGGTTTCAAGTATCGAGGATTTCCCACTACCCCGAATTCCGATAAACGTATTAAGTTCAGGGGAAAGGTAAACTGTTTGACCGTTTAAAGTCCCTCCTTCAAAGGAGATGCTTTTTATATTGGAATGTTTATAGCGTTCTGGTTTTGCATTTCTTACACGATTATTATGATCAGTCAGTGCATATTTAACAGATTCAAAAGTAAAATCACCAATCTTCAGCCATGTTTCTCCATCTTTTGTTCCTATTTCATCAATTGACTTACAGTCTGAACCTTCCACTTCTGCCGGATACCAGCCGCCAAACCATGATTGTACCTTCGTTCGGCATGTTCGGTCGGCAACATCATGAGTTCTTACTTTCTGGAAGCCAAGTGTTCGTTTTTTAAAAAGCTCATCTGCTCCTAATTCTCCAATTCGTCCACCATCGAGCTCTTTCCACACACCGCTTGATTGTTCAACATGAGCAAAAATTAAAAAGTAGTCCCTGTGATACCCATCCAGTTTTTTGATTGTATCAATAAGGCATAAAGAGCTCCTGCCGTCTTCCTGTTCGTATTGTGCTTGAATTTTGCCTTGAAAAGCAACATTGAGGAACTGATTTATATAATCTTGTCCATCTTCCAGCCAGGCATCAGAGAAAACTACTAATGTATGTATCCCGTTGGAACCATCATTGACAGAAAGTTCTATTCCCGGAAGCAGGAAGATCTCTTCTTTCCTTGCGTTTTTACGTAGGTTTACAAACTCATCTTTTTTGAATTTGTTATGGTTTGTTATCACTCCAACGTTAATAAATGCACTTTTGAGTTTTGAAACATAATCATTCAGAAATGAATTTTCTTCTCCTGTATAAGCAAACTGTTTATCAGAACGGGTATGGAGATGAAAATCAGCCCGCGCCCAGGTTGAACCGTATCTAAAAATGTCATACTTTTTTATATCTGAAGACATTTTTTCAGCTCCTTTTGCTTTTTATCTGAAAGTACGGATTTTCTTCGAAAGTTTAGCACAGAATTACGCTTCAATTAAAATGTAAAATACTTTATAAAATAAAAAGTTAAAGAGTATTTTCGTATATTTTCGAGATTAATCTAATTGTTCAGAGTTGGTTAAACGGATTTTCACTTTAATTATCAATATAAAAAAGCTGGTCCATTACGATTTATAACTAAAGTACGTCAGGGAGTCTTGAGTTGTTGAGGGCATATGGGGGAATAATTGGAGGTAAAAGAAAAAACGTCACATCCTGTTCCAGCACCTGTTACATCAAATTTTATTTCGCAGGCCTATCGTATCCACATTTTCGAACATAACACAGTTCCCACATGACAGCTATTGACTTTCTCCAGAAAGTACATACAAACGATACTTACCGGAGACAAACCAGGACTACTTCCGCCCCAGCACCGGACCCAACGCATCCATTACCGACGACACTGATGTATACGAATCAATCGAATAATACTGATACCACCCGCAATTGCGCTCACAGTTTTTCATCATAAGACGGCGTTCTTTTGCTTCTTCTGTCCGGAGCCACTGTGATAGATCGGTGGTACGCAGATCCGGGCCCTTTTTGTCAAGAATATGACATGGATAATAGAGGTACCCGTCAGGGGCAATGATCACCGATGCCGCACTGCACTTATGATTTCTGAATGCTTTGAAATAGCCTTGTGGCGTATGAATGGTGTTTGGATATTTTTTGCGTAGTTCAGGCAGCAATTTTTCCATTTTGTCTATATCAGGAAAACAGTCTTCCGTTTTGTCCATATGCACTGCAGGAATTACCACGATGTTAGACTTTGCGTCATAACATTTCTTTACCTTCCACTCCAGTTCCTTTATCGTATCGCTGGTGACAACAGTCTGAACCGAGACATGTGTCGGAAGTTTTGCAAGTTCCGGAAGATAATCAAAAAGAGCAAGGTTATCGTGGCCTTCATCCATTGACACATGAAGAAAATCGATGTACTTTGCATATTCCAGCATCGGATATTCTTTAAGATTTTTCACGCTTGTTGTAAAGAGCAGATAGAATTTACACGTGCGGGCATATTTAAGCAGCTCGCCTATATCATCACGCAGCAGCGGCTCACCACCCTCGAAACTTGTCATTAACACCGGTGATCGTGACAAATTATCAAGTATCGCCTTGATCTCATCGGTGGACATATCCTTAACCGGATTTTTCTTGACATTGCAGAACGGACACCCGAAATGACACCGCGAAGTCAGTTTGAATGACGCATAGAATGGATAGATCGCTTTACGGTGCAGTGCATTTGCAATCAGCCCGCGAATGGTTGGGATATATGAACCTATTGGTAAAATACGCATTATTTCTCCAGAAAATGTACTAATAATCATGCATAAAAAACGGGACGTTGCATGAGCTGCCTTTTTATTAAGAACCAGTGCAGTTTATGAATAAATTACGTTCTGCAATCCACTTTCGCCAAAGAAAGTACTGTAAGGCGGAAACAACACTTAATCTTATTTATCCGGGAATTTGTGATTTTGTTTTTATATATTCATCAATTACCGGAAGATCTGCGGGTGCCCACGTTAAAGAGTGCAGCTCTTTTGAAGATATATAGCAAAGTGCATCATGTTCGTGTGCGATTGGTTCACCGTTTATTATTGTGCAGATAAAAGGAATCAACTCAATGTTTATCCATGGGTAGGAATAAAAAACAGACTGCAGTCTCAGACCACAGCCTATTTCAACTCCAAGCTCCTCCCGGATTTCACGCTTCAACGCATCATCCGGAAGTTCTCCCCTATCCACTTTTCCTCCGGGAAACTCCCACAACCCTGCATTGGTTGTGCCACTCCCCCGTTTTGCTGCTAAAACCTTATCACCCAGTTCGATTATTGCACAAACAACAGGAATACATCTCGTTTCTGTCACCACATTTCCTTAGTATAATTAAATACGTCTCCAGGTGCAGGATAATATACATTCTTATACCCTTTACTCCGCAGACCATCTTTAAGTGGCAACGCCTGATCCGGTTCACCATGAATTAAGAAAATGTGTTTCAACCGCTGCGATGAATTGAGATTAACATAATCAAGCAGATCACGACGATCCGCGTGTGCACTGAATGCATCAACCATTGCAATACGTGCTTTCACTGTATGTTCTTCTCCGAAAATCTTTACCTTATACTCTCCATCCATGATCTTTCTTGCCAGTGTATCTTTGGCAGCATATCCTACAAAAAGAATCAGATTTTTCGGATTCTCAATGTTATTACGCAGATGATGCAGTATACGGCCGCCTTCAGCCATGCCACTACCGCTGATTACAATATGCGGAAATGCCATATTATTGAGTTTCTTTGACCCCTCAACGTCGCGGATATAAACCAGCCGCCTGAATCCGAACGGATCTTCATGATCATGCAGAAAAACACGTTTCGTCTCTCTGTCAAGATCATCCGGATATTTTCTGTAAATCTCCGTTGCTTCACATGCAAGCGGACTGTCGACGAAAACCGGCATGTCCGGAATACGGTTCTGATTAAACAGTTTGTGAAGTACATACACCATGAGCTGGGTACGCCCTACTGCAAATGACGGTATTATCACCTTGCCACCGGCTGCAGCAGTAGTACGAACGATCTCAGCAACCTGCTCCTCAACATCATCATAAGCCTCGTGAAGCCGGTTACCATAGGTTGACTCCATGACAAGAATGTCTAGTTCCCGAAGAACGTTTGGATCTTTAGTAATCGGCATACCTGCCCGTCCGATATCACCTGTCAATCCGAGCTTGTAGGTATGACCAGACTCGGTAATCTCCAGATGTAAACCCGCAGAGCCAAGTATATGACCGCTGTCACGAAACATAACTTCGACATCAGGCGCAATTGTAAACGGTTTATCATAATCTATTCCGACAAAATGATCCATTGTCGCTTCAACATCTTCGATCGTGTAAAGCGGCTGCATTACCTCCTGATGCTGACGCTGGCGGATCTTATTGACCCACTCAAGATCTTTCATCTGAAGATAGGCGCTGTCGCGCAGCATGATTTTACATAAATCAATTGTTGCCGGTGTTGCATAGATTGATCCACGAAAACCGTTCTTGATCAGGTTGGGAAGATTCCCGCTATGGTCGATATGTGCATGACTAAGAATCACGGAATCCAGTGTTGACGGATCAAAAGAGAAGTTGAGGTTTTTATTGTATGCCTCCTGACGACGCCCCTGGAAAAGACCGCAATCAAAAAGGATTTTTTTACCGTTTACGGTGATAACGACCTGTGAACCAGTAACAGTCTGAGCTGCACCGTGAAATTGAAGCTGCATACGACCTCCCTGTGAAAGATCACACAATAGGCCGAAAGTCTCAGTGGCAGGTGTATCTCATGAAAAAGAACGCAGGTGATGATGTATGGTCAAACGTTTTACCTGAAACTGACCTATTTTAATCTTAACTAGTTTAAGCGTTTGAGTCAAGTTTTTTTTTAAAGGACAGGCGGTACCGGAATTTTACTATGGACGCATGCCCCACAGAATCCTTATAATTAAACTAAGACTTCTATTTTTAAAAACTTAGCAGTATTTAGAGGGTGTTTCCAATCAAGTGGAATCCGCTCATAATTACGTACGGAAAAGAGCTATGGCAGATTTAAAAGAAAAAAAAGGCAGTTTAAAGCAATTTGAACCTGCCGCGTTTATCGGTAAAGAGTTTGGAAACATTACACTCATGAGCATGATTGGCAAAGGGGCAATGGGGGCGGTTTTTATCGGATTTCAGAAATCTCTTAAACGTAAAGTAGCTGTCAAACTTTTTCCAAAAGCATTACCGGAAAGTACAACAATGAAACTTCGCTTCAGAGATGAAGCAGAAACAGTTGCAGTACTTAATCACCCTAATATCATTCCTGTTTACGATATGGGTGAGACTGAAGATTTACTGTACATTATCATGCAGCTGATTGAAGGAGAAGATCTCCGAGCATTCATTCATCGCCATCAATTACACCCGGTACCATCAAAGCGTGTTGTCCCTTTGAAAACCGGACTTACACTAATGCTGCCCATACTTGACGCATTGCGATTTGCTCATAATGATGGTGTTATTCATCGTGATATAAAACCGGCCAATGTCATTATTGACACAAAGCAAAACAGACCTTTTCTTGCAGATTTTGGTATCGCAAGCACACAACATTCTGAAAATGATACAACAGACACAATCCTGGGAACTCCGTTGTATATCGCCCCGGAACAGGCATGGGGTCATCACGTGGACAATAGAGCAGATATCTATTCTGCCGGTCTTGTACTCTATGAATTAGCCGCAGGAAAATTACCATTAAGCAAGAAAACACTTGCGGAAGTTATTCGATTAAAAATGTATTCCCCTGAATTACTTTTTTCCTGCTCACCATCAGCAGCCAACCCTCAGATTGACAAAACGCTTGAAGATATCATTCTTCGCGCAATCGAACCGGAAGTTGATAAACGATATCAGAACTGTACTATTTTTATTGATGAGCTTACTGCATACCTAAACGATAATTTTACAGGTGTATCATCATGAGTACAAACGAACTGCCACAAAAAGATGCAGAACAGATTATCCGGATGTTTAATGTCGGATTCAACAGTGCATTACTTTATGGTGGAGCTCATCCCACGACATTAAAAAACATTGAGCCCTTTACAGCTCAGATTATGAAATCGCTCGACCAGACACCAATAATTTCACTTATCATTGACAGGGAAAGCCTCTTCCTTGATGATGTATGTGCAGACAGGATTATTAACCCCAAAAGAATTATCAGTCAATTTACAAAAACAAAGATCGTTTCGGTCAGTTTTGAGCGGGGGATAACACAGCAGAGTATTCAGGAGTTTTTAAAACTTGCCGGTGATATGAATCTGAACTACAATGCCGAGCAGATTGAGTCGCATTTTAAAGCATCTGGATTGCAGGGGTTACGTCTTAATCATGTACGCTATGGTAAAATCACCTCTGATGAAACCCTGATTTCACGTGATGCAGCATCCCGTCTTGATCAATCCCAGCAGGTAAACCGGCAACCCGAGGTTGATCAGCAAACACTTGATGAAATTAAAAAGGTTATTTCTCTTGCGAAAACCCTTGACAGGCCAAAAGAATCTGCTCAGACTCTCGCACAAACCATCATCTATGACAAAACAGGAGACGCATCAGTATCATCAATTGAAGCGATGCGCCGGGAAGTCCACGATGCTGATGCACAATCTGTTGATATGCTGCTTAACGCTGTACTTGAACTGAAAGTTAATTTGTCTGAGGCGCTTGAAGCACATACGCTTACCGGTAAAATTCTGACTGCTGCTGAACCGGCACAAAAAGAAATGGATAAATTAACCTGTGATGTTCTTGCCAGATTAATTCGTGAGGAATACTCAAAAGGTTCGATTTCCACCAAACGCCTCGCACAGATTGTCCGCAGAATGCTGCCGGATCTTTCCGAGTTGAAACGGGTTTTGCCAATGCTGAAAAATATGCTTATTGAGGATGGCATGTCGCTTGCGGATTATCTGCTGCTTGTTCGCTCAATTGACATGGAGGTAGAAAACGATTCCATCTCCGAACTCATCTCCGATGCAGCATCCGGTATTGGTGCTTCAACAGACGATGTTGTAAATGCGATTAAAGCAAATCCAGCTGAAGCAGCGAAGCTTATGTTTCTGGCATCAGAAATACACAACGGCATAAATCAGGATGATGTCCAGTTATCAACAGTACTCTGTGAGTATGTTGAAAAAGTAAGTTCCAGTATCGCCCTTGAATCAAAAGAAATTCAGGGTCATCAGGGAAACAAGGCATTAGGGAAAATCATTACGCATGTCGAGTCTCAGCTTGTTGACAAATTAAAATCATACGGCATTGACGAACCAGTATTATTAAGAATCAAACAAATGCTTGAGCAGCGCTACCAGCAAACCTGCTCAGACGCAACAGCGATGTGGGTGGCAGAAAACATTCCGATTGATAAAGAACATGAGATCCAGAACCTGGCAGAACGGTTAAATGCATTTCTTGGTCAGGAGCAATCGATTCAGAAGATCAGCGAACCCCTTATTGCATCACTGCAGGCAAAAGGCTACAACCAGGAACAAATAGCTGCATTTGTCCAGCAGCTATCAAAATATATTGATTCAAAAAAGAAATTTTCAGTTCCTGCAGAGATCCTCTCTGCAAATAACATGTTATTTATGCTCAACCGGGAAATAAAGCAACACATCCGGTACAACACACCCTTTTCGACACTTTTAATCTCAATTATGACAATCCGCAAACCGTCATCATCAAAACCCGAACGCCCATCACCGGATGCGCTTCAGGAATTAACAACTCAGCTCTTTTCATTCGTTAAAAGTGCCCTTAGAGACATTGACCTTATTGGATCGTTGAACAACAAGGATGGTGTTATACTGGCAATTCTGACCATGACAAATCTGGACGGTGCTAATGTTGTAGTACACCGGATGAAAAGTGCCCTGTGTTCGACAGGTTTTTCATTGCATGGAGAAACGGTTTACATCGACCCGGTAATTTCAATTACAATTCCGGAAAAAGAGGTCACCAAAGATCTTAATTCCTACCTTGATGTCGCAAAAAACAACCATAAAAAACAGTTTGATACATAACGCCAATGAATTCAATACGATATTATGCTATAAAAAGCCATCTTTCTTTGCCCTGTAAAGAGCAAAGAAATATATTTAGCATAAAAACAACTGACGGATTAACCACAAGGAGGAGCGCGCAGTATCTCCTCTGAGCAATAAATAGTAGGTTGCGTTTTTAAAGATTAATTCATTGCGTGTACTCTTTGTAAATTTTAATAACGGCGCACACCGATGGGATCACAAATAAATTCTTATATGGTAACAGAACTTTCAACAGATGCGACGCGGACTGCAGATCTTGAGGGACTTTCGATTGATGAAATAATCGACAAAGCCCTGATATACTGTAACAATCTACCTCATAACTGCAACACCTATATCAATCAGATTAACGATTTAAAAAGCAGACTCGCCCGCGGTCGGCTTCATTTGGCAGTCCTTGGACAATTCAACAGAGGCAAAAGTACATTTCTCAATGCGATTACCGGTCTTGATGTCCTTCCGACATCAGTACTGCCGAGTACTTCGGTGCCAACGATCATTGCTTATGGTAAAGAGCTCTCATGCTGTGTACATTTCCTTGACTCTAAACCTCCCCTTTTCGTGCGCCAGTCAGCAGATGCAATTCGTGAAACGCTGACAAAATATGTTGCCGAGGAGAACAATCCAAACAATCAGCTTTGTGTGAAAGAGGTCGAGGTAACAACACCCAGCCCGCTGCTTGAAAACGGCACCATACTACTTGACACACCAGGTTTCGGTTCAACACACGTTCACAATACAAGAACAGCACTTACGGTTCTCACGGAATGTGATGCAGCCATTTTCCTTCTTAGTGCAGATCCACCTCTGACACAGACAGAGCTCGAATTTCTCAAGCAGGTTAATCTTTACGTACCAAGAATATTCTTTGTCGTAAACAAAATTGATTTACTGTCACGTAATGACCTTGCAGCAATTGATGCATTCATAACCGACATTCTTGTAATGCAGATGAAATATCCGGCCGATCTTAAACTCTTTCATATTTGTGCCCGTAAAGGAGCACTGGCAAAGGGTGATTTTCAGAGCAGCAATTGGATTGAAAGTGGAATCAATGAGATCAAAACTGAAGTACTTGATTTCATGATCCGTGAAAAATACTTCACACTTTCCGAAGCGCTCAATGATAAATTCAAGGAATCGATAAATGCTATCGAACAGAAGATCCTTGAAGAGATCAACGACTACAAAGATCCTCTCAGTAAAATTAAAAGCGAATATTCAGCCATCACAGATCAGAACACGCGACTGAAGAAAGTTACAGAAAAGGAAATTTCACTGATTGCTGTTGAAGAAAATGCCGTATTAAAATATCTTGATGACCATTTGAATGCCGTAAAAGAACCGCTTTCGGCAGAATTGACAAATGAGTTTTCATCTGTTGTAAAAAAATACAAACTTTCAGGGAAAAACATTCAATCGGTTGCTACAATGTTTTCCAATCTTGCATCCGAGAAACTGCGCAGATTGTATGCTACGACGATCAATAATTGTAATAAAACTATTCGTAAAGCTGTACAGATACACCATCACGAGTTTGTAACCATCATCGAAAACAGCAAATCACTGCTCGGCGAAAAGCCATCCGTTTCAGTCATGTCAATTGAAAAAATTGACCAGTGTGAAATGGACCCACAACAGTGGAACCCCACCACAGCACTCGAATTTCAACTTACATCACAATGGATTGATTTCTTTAAAAGTAACACAACGTTGCAATACGATCTTATTCGTCAATTCAACGCTACAATCGAAGCGTATATTCCACAGCAGGTTGAATCACTCAGCCAGAAAATTCGCAAACAGATTCATGATGCATTCACGAAGGTTCGTGCGATGCTTGAACGTGATTATGGTTCACTTGTAAAGATTCTTGATGAATCCCTGAAAAAGAAAAATGCAGCAATGCAGGAACGTCTTAACATTCATGGTTCCAGAACTGTTGAACTTCAGCAGAAAATTGAACAATTCAGTTCCATTAAAAAATATCTTAGCTAATTACGGGTGAAAATTACAGACGCGTTAAAACTTGCTCACTCTGTAAAGAAACGTGTTAACCAGGGGAGAAAAATATCACCTACACCAAAAAGTATCAAAACCAGTTCAAAGATAAGCACAACTGCGGCAATCAGAAAGAGCCATGTAAAAAAATGAACCACACTATTACGGACACGTTTATGCCTGTTGCTGATTAATAATCTGTTGCATACAAGCATGAACCATCTAAATAACCTCAGTTTTTACCTCCACCTTTAAATACTGTTCTTCTAAAAAGAATACCCTTATCACCCGGGCTCAATTTATTATCAGACATTTTGATTATCGTTAGTGATGATGTCGTTGTTTGTACTTTAGCTGTGTAGCCAGTCATGGCAACATCCCTGGACATAACACCGTCTTTCACACGGTACATCGCAAAAACATCACCAACTCTCACTCCATCCTGAGATCCTTTATCGATTATAAGTGTCTGGAAAACATGGGGACTTTCAGTCTCTTCTGCCCTGGTGATCAGTGTCGCCTGAATGGATATATCGGGAGCTACCAGAGTATCAATTTCCTGACTTTTAAGCAGTTCCGCTTTCATAAGATACTCACCGCCAACAACTTTATCATACACTTTGTAGAGCTGCCCGGTTGCCCTGTTCCTCTCGACCGATGTAAGCTTTATAGAGCCAACACACTTGATCAAATTAGCACGGGTTTTGTTGTGCTCAATTACATGAAAATAATTGTAGATATCGACAGAGTCACCAACTTTATATAATTCATTGTTTCTGATCGAAAGCGTGACTTTATCATAGAGCTGATACATCGCATTCTCAGGTGGGGCATTAACAACTGATTCACCCGGCATCAAAACGCCTGAATTATTCCGTGTAAACCACAAAAATGGTACAGCTTTAAAAAAACTGCCGCCCAGATGATCCTTTGACCGGATAATTGACAGCAACATTGAATCGGCATTGGCGCTACTATTGGTTACAGTCTCTTTTTGTGATGATGTCGTATTTAAAAGTTCTGCTGTCTTTGATGTAAACTCGGGATTGATTTGTCCGGACAACTGTGAACCTGATGCCACATTATTAGAGGTACTTGTCGATGTGTAAGGGGAATCTCCACGTCCGGGAATATTTAACAAATCCCCCGGATAAATAAGATCCGGATTTTTTATATAGGTGTTGTTCTGCCAGATAAGTGGCCATTGAAATGGATTCCCTAAAAACGTAAATGCAAGATTCCACAAACAATCACCCTTCTTTATGACATAGTCAGTTGTCTGACCATCATACGATACCGCAGGTGCCTGATCTTCATTTTGAACAGGTTTCGTCTCTGTTTCAAAACCCCAATCGTCCACCGCAGATCCCTGCGCGCAAATAGTTTGCGGCATCCGGCAAATCAATACCGCAATAAATACGGCAATATTGGATATACAGATTTTTTTTGTCATACGAATTAATGATATAACTCCGGAAAAAAACTGTCAATGCATGTATATTATTTTATTGCAGTGAATATTGACTGAATATGATGCATAAGTTATTTATAGGAGATTTAAACCGGATATTTTTATACGATTACCGATGGTCTTCTTATCTATTATACACTATCACCATGGACATACCACCTTGCTGATACACTGCGCGTCTGTAAAGTAATTCAGGGGAGGTACCCTGCCTTGTTTCCATGAAACTTCTCTGTACCGGAAACTGCAGGTATGAGAATGGTAATGCATGTTACTAATTTACATACAATAAGGATTGACATATGAACAAACCCAGTCAGGCTAAAATTAAAATCATCGATGGTGGTGTCACCAGTGCATGTGGTTTTATTGCCGGTGGAGTAAAAGCAGGTATTAAAGTTACAAAAAAAACTGATCTGGCCCTTCTGTACAGCGAAAAGCCCTGTACAGCAGCAGGTGCATTTACGACTAATGCAATTCGTGCGTCCAGTGTTGACTGGTGCGAAAACCGTCTCCCGTCAAAAACAATTCAGGCAATTCTTGTCAACAGTGGTTGTGCCAATGCATGCACCGGTGATCAGGGTGTCAAAGATTCATCAATGATGGCGCTTCTGGCAAGTAAAACAGTCGACATAGATCACGATAGTGTTCTCATTGCATCCACAGGAGTAATAGGAAAAGCGCTGCCTATTGACAAAGTGGAAAAGGCACTCCCGAAACTCAAAAAGGGACTTAGTGCTGATGGCGGAACTGCATTTGCAACTGCTATCATGACAACGGATCTTGTTAAAAAAGAATCTGCTGTAAAAGTTTCTTCCGGTAAAGTATCATATACTATCGGAGGGTGCTGCAAAGGAAGCGGGATGATTCATCCGAACATGGCAACGATGCTTGCATTTGTTACAACCGATGCTGCCATAACACCATCGAATCTTGACAAAATCGTTAAACGTACCGTTAACAGAACATTCAATAACCTCACCGTTGATGGTGATACATCAACAAATGATATGATCCATGTTCTTGCAAACGGCATGTCCGGAGTAAAGGTAACAACCGCAGCTGATCTTGCCGTTTTTGAAGAGGCACTTTTTACTGTTTGTAATGACCTGTGCAAAAAAATTGCAGCCGACGGTGAAGGGGCAACAAAACGGGTAGAGATCAATGTATGTGGTGCTGCAACAGAAAATGATGCACGGAAAGCTGCCAAATCTGTCGCAAATTCAAATCTTACAAAATGTGCTCTTTTTGGAAATGATCCAAACTGGGGACGTATTGCCTGTGCAGTCGGTTACAGCGGAGCAAAATTTTCCAATGAAAAAATGAATATCAATCTGTGTGGTGTTCCTGTTTTTCAAAATCTTCAGCCGGTTGCTTTCGATGCGATAAAACTCCATAAGCTTATGAAAGAAAAGATCGTTAGCATTGATATTGACCTCGGCGTAGGGAAAGCAAAAGCGATTGCTCATACCTGTGATTTCAGTTACGATTACGTTAAGATTAATGCAGATTATCATACCTGATAGTATTAATCGCAGTAACTGGTAACCGGTATTAATTATTAAGATACCGGTACCACACATTCATATCTTCCAGATCTCCTCCGATATTTGTGTTTTGCTTCAGTGTTCCTCCGTACTGGTAACCAGCCCGGGCAAATACTCTATTCATTGAAGCAGATGAGGCCCGTGCAATTGTAAATGCAGTGACAACACCATGAGCAACAGCATCGTGTTCCATGACAGAAAGCAGATTACCGGCACAGTGCCTGCCACGGATGTATGGAAGTGTTGCGAAATCTGTCATTTCTGCGATACTCAACAGCGTATTGATTTCACTGGATGAAAGTGCAACCAGATTACGTTCAGCGTCTCTTATACCAAAAAAAACTCCGCTCTTTTCAGCCATAATCTCACGAATATATGAAGGGGAATCGATCGGAAAGGGATAACTGAGAAAAACCTCAGAGTAAATATGTGCCATATCAGAGGCATCCTGTGGACCAAGCGTTTCCATTTTCCACCCGTTTGGTAAAAGAGGTATGGGCTGATTGTTTGAGCTGTCCTGGAGACCATTTAGTACCTCCTGACATTGAGCCGCATCCCGATGAACAGCACGAGCCTTTTTACAAAACAGAGAAACAAACAGAAGATCTTCACCATTGATCAAACCACGGGGGATACGAGCCTCAACACAGAAGCCGGCATTTTGAAATGCCTGTCCCGCAGAGGCGGGGATTTTTGCAAAAATTTTGCCGTAACTGTTCTGTCTGCCAAGTTTAAGAATATCATCAATTATTTCAGGTACATCGGTCGTGCCCAGGTGCATCAGATATATCCGGTCATTCCATTTACCATGTTGTATCAATGAATTACGCATGTGAACAATACTATCATGTGCAATAGATTCAGTTTTTTTATCAATTTCTTTTGCCATTATTACCTGCCTTTGAAAAACTATCAACAACATGTCTGAGAGAATCAGATATTTCTATTTCATCGTTTCATCATATGCTCTTAGCCTGATACCATTGTGAGTCACATACTACTTTTTTCTGCCCATCCTGACCCGTTTTCGTTTTATATAAATTAACGTATCTTAAACCGTGATAATGTTGTGACTCATAATGTTTCTCATGTCAGTCAAGACCGGGCTATGACTGATTTTTTTTTCTGCGTAAATGCCTTTCGTTCTTTTCAGGAGTCAGAGCAATCGTAGTATCAAAATCACTAAGGAGTTTGAATATCCCTTCACTATTGTATTCACTGCCCCCTTCGAGTTGAAGTTGAAGTGAGCACGTTGCACAATTCCGATCACAGATGGTCGGTTTGTAGGAGTCCGGTTCATGATACGTAGTTATGACACCCTCATAATTTCGCAATACAACTTTATTCGTGGAGAGCGAAATCAAATAATTCGGCATAACTGGTATCTTACCGCCTCCTCCGGGAGCATCAATAACGTAGGTTGGAACCGCAAATCCGCTTGTATGACCGATAAGACTTTCAATAATCTCGACGCCTTTGCCAACAGGAGTCCTGAAATGAGACAGACCTTTGGAAAGATCACACTGATACAGGTAATAAGGACGCACCCTGTTCTTAACCAACTGGTGAATGAGACGCTTGATAATCCTGGGGCAGTCATTAATACCGGCCAAAAGAACAGACTGGTTTCCTAACGGTATCCCGGCATCGGCGAGTTTTGCAAGGGCCTGCCGTGCTGATGTCGTCATCTCCCGGGGATGGTTGAAATGGGTGTTAATCCATAACGGATGATATTTACTGAGCATACGCACAAGGCTATCGGTGATACGGTATGGAAGTACCACAGGAGTTCGTGTTCCTATACGAATGACCTCCACATGAGGAATATCGCGTAATTCTTTGAGTATCCAGTCCAGATACTCATCACTGAGAAGAAAGGGATCTCCACCAGAAAGGAGAACATCGCGAATTATCGGATTCTTTCTGATATATGCGAATCCCTCTTCAATTGATTTCCGGCTTGGAATGGAATCACTGTCTCCAACTTTTCTCTTGCGTGTACAGTGCCGGCAATACATTGCACAGGTATTACTTATATGGAACAGGACCCGGTCAGGGTACCGGTGAGTAATACCATGCACCGGACTGTCCTTATCTTCTGAGAGAGGATCAAGCATGTCATATGACTCAACGATTAGTTCCTGAGCTGATGGAAATGACTGCATAAAAACAGGGTCATTGGCATATGATTCGGTATCAATAAGTGATGCATAGTATGGCGTTATGCTGAGTGGAAAAATCTCGATTACCTTTTCCAGTTCCTGTTTCTGATCAGCAGTAAATTTTATCCCGGTACTTCGCTCAAATTGTTCTACGGACTTTATTGAATGTCTAAGTTGCCATCGCCAATCCTGCCAATTCTGATTAATGATATCCGAAGTGTTTTCTTCATCAGTGATATCATCAGGTAAGTCGTTCTCCGACTGTGGTAACAACAGAGTAGATGTTTGAGATTTACTGATGTGTTTGGCTCTTTTGTTACTGAAATCACTCATAAATGCTCCTCCGGAATTCAAACAGCATCACAATGCGGTGTTACTGTTTAAACCTTCGATTGAAAGTGTAATTGCTTTGTTTTGTTGTCCAGATTAACTTATACACTATCAGTGTGCATAAACCCTATAGTGTCTAATATTTAAAAGTTACCATAATTCAGGGATGAAAATAACCAGTAAAGCAATTGAAAAACTTTCAACTACTCTTTAGATCATAACACAATCGTAATCAGACCTTTTTAAAACGATTGACAATAATGCCATTTAGTAAACATCGGTATAGTTGCCAAATGTTACAATATCAATACAACACCCGATACCAGATTAAATTAAACCTTCCCTGAAAAACAATTAAATGGTTTTAATTTATATTGTCAAGAGAAAAAAACAGCGGAACCCTCACGAAACAACGCAGAATACCACATGAACAATAATTATAGTATAATAAATAATACTGGATTGTTCAACATCTATTTGATAAAAATGATCATCTATAATAATTGTTGACAAATAGTCAACCTCTGACAATTGACACAACAAGAACGCAGTAAACGCATCTTATTTCTAACCCGACTTTCGCACCACTCAGTTAAAAATGGTTAAAAAAAACCTTAAATTCAGGTTTAACTCGTTGGAAGTCATTGTTTTGTTCATTAAGTGTCGATTGTAGTGCCCACATACACCTCGTTCTTGTTTTTCGTTTTTACACCATACTATCTTTTACTATTATCTTTTTACGACTCAATAAAAACAGCTCCGGTCAGGTACTCATAATGATCGACTCCGTGACAGAAGGTGCTCAATTGTTAATTGCCAGGTTACGCATTCATCTTTGCAATTTATCCAGCTATAATTCGATATAGCCACACAAATATATCATAATGATATAGCACAGATTACTATTGTTATCAAATTCATTTTCTGATATAATCGGATATATGTATAAACAGTATATTTTATCAACTATACAAATTCATTTCAAATTAAGGATCTATTAATTCTCTGCAACAATCACTTGCGAGATAAATACTGTAATAACAGACTATATACATTTTGCATAGTTCAATTTAACCAGGAGTTCGTATGAACATCATTCATAAAGCATCTGTGCTCTTACCATCAATAATCCTGTTTTTCGGTCTGACAGCAAACGCACAGGTTCCATCTGATATTCAAGCCGGCATTTCAAAAGTTACTCCAGAACTTCTTAAATTTACGACGAATAAACTCATAACATCAGAAGTAAATAAAGCGAATACATCACCACCAGTAGAGCTTTCATCTATGACAAACGAAAAATGGAAAAACCTGTCCATTCTTTCTCCGGAAGCAAAATTAATTACCAAAGGAGAATTGTCCCAATTTCTTGTTAAAAATAGACCGGCGTTTGTATCAGAAATCTTTGTTTCTGCAAAAAATGGTACAAAAGTAGGTTTTCTAACTAAACCCACAAGCTGGTCGCACCTGGGAACGTCAAAACACGATCAACCGATGCAGGGAAAAGACTGGACAGGCGAAGTCGAACTTGACGAATCTACGGGTATTAATCAGATTCAGGTAGCATTTCCGGTTCTTGATGAGAACAGGAAACCTATCGGCTCTATTGTATTTGGTCTTGATGTTTCAAAAATTACTGCCAAATAACACTTTTTAATTAACAATAACGGTAAGGAATCTATAATGCCAGGCATACATAAAATATCATCAAAAATGTTCCTCATGCTGAGCATAACAATTGTTACAACACTGCTGATAATCGGTGGTTTCACATATCTTGCAGGTGTAATGTCCAAAGGTTTTACAAGCAGCATCGATCAGCAGACGAAAAAAAACAATGAGATCTTTGCCGTTATTAACAGTGCCCTTGAAATACAGGCATTAACGCAGAAAATCCTACGTTCGCGTCAGATAGATTCATTGGAACTTTTTACCAATTCTTTTTCCGAGTTGACAAATAGCAGTAAAAACAGATTCCGGAACGGTTCTGAGCTATTTGTAAACTCCTACAACAATCTCATTACCATTGACAGCATTATTATTCAGAAAATTCTTATTGGAGCAAATGCAGAGGCAAATTATCAGTATATTCAGGAATCGACGCTTGCTTTTGAATCAGTTTTTATTAATTCGGAAAAGTTCAAAAATGAAATGCAGCAGAAGATCAACGCATCCCTTGACACATCGGAAACATATATTGCACGGATACAGGCCGGGGTGTTGTTATTTGCGTTGCTATGTACCGTTTTTTTGATTTTAGCCAATCTCCGGTTAAAATCAGTAATAGTAAATCCGATCAAATCACTTTCATCACGATTAAAGGACCTCGTTAACGGTGAAGGTGATTTACGACAGAGAATTGATGTATCAGGCAACGATGAGATTGCTGCTATGGCGCAGTTATTTAATGAGTTTATAGCGCAACAGCAGCGTATTATTCAGGATGTAAGTGCAGTCTCAGGAGAAGTAGTAAGCAGTTCGACATCAATACGTAAAAACATTGAGATTCTGGCTGATAATTCCGAGAACAGTGCAACCCAGTCACAAACAGTTGCATCTGCGACCGAGCAGGCATCAACAAATGTCTCAAACATCTCTGCATCTGCCGAAGAGATGTCATCAACGGTAAGTACAATTGCTACAGCGATTGAGGAAATGAGTATTTCATTAAATGAAGTAGCAAAAAATTGTCAGAAAGAATCTCAGGTCGCACGTTCTGCAAACGACCAGGCAAAGCGCACCCATGTTGAAGTGTCACACTTACAGGCAGTTTCTGTCGAGATCAGCAAAATTATTGAGCTGATAAATGATATTGCAGATCAGACCAATTTGCTCGCACTAAACGCAACAATTGAGGCTGCCAGTGCCGGAGAGGCTGGTAAGGGATTTGCTGTTGTGGCAACAGAGGTCAAGGAACTTGCAAAACAAACCGCACAGGCAACAGAGAATATCCGCGAACAGATAGAGCAAATGCAGACCAGCACCAAAAACGCAGTTGACTCTATTAACTTAATCACTACTGTAATCGAAGAGATTCATTCAATTTCAGAAAATATTGCCACATCCGTTGAAGAGCAAAGTGCGACAATTGGAGAAATATCGAGAAACGTATCAAACTCCTCGCAGGCTGCATCAGACATTGCAAAAAATGTAAATGAATCAGCGAAAGGATTAAATGACATTTCTTCAAGTATTCATGATATTAATGAGGTTACATCAAAAGCAACAGACACATTATTGGATCTGAACAAAAAAACCGAATCGCTTCACAACCTTACAGAAAGACTTGATACGACACTTGCCAGGTTCAAGATTTAGATTGTCGCCTGACTTCGGCCGCAATATCCTTCATTATTGAAATACCGTCTTCTTTCTGAAGAACATTACCGGTAACGATTATATCTGCACCTGCGTCAAGTTTTTCTTTTGCAGTTACTGCATCACGGATCCCCCCCCCGACAATTATCGGAATGTCAACCCATTTACGTACAGCAGCGATAAGTTCGGGTGGAACAGACAACTGCGCTCCGCTTCCTGCCTCAAGATATACAAGCCCCATCCCCATATATTGCGCAGCCAGTGCATGTGCAGCTGCTAGTTCAGGTTTACTTCTTGGTAACGGCCGGGTATTACTCATGAATTCAACTGAACTCACCGCACCTGACTCAATGAGCATATATGCTGTCGGGATTGGTTCCAGTCCGGTCTGTTTAATTATCGGCGCAGCTTTTACATGCTCTCCAATAAGGTTTGATGGATTTCGTCCACTGACAAGTGATAAATACAACAATGCATCAGCATAAGCAGATAATTGTGTCGCATCACCGGGAAATAGTATCACAGGTATCGTACATGCTTTTTTCAGAGTCTGTATAAAATTATCAAAATGATTGGAATAGAGCAGCGATCCTCCAACAAGAATCGCATCAGCTCCGCACTTTTGCGACTCCCTGGCAATCATGGCTGCATCATGTAAACTGAAGTCATCCGGATCAAGAAGCACCCAGTAAAGTTTTTTACCCTTTGTGACATTTTTTGTTATCTGCCCAAGCATTGTGGCACTCATTTTAACGTACCTTCCCTGGTAATAAGAAGTTCGTTTACCGCAGCCAATGCATCAGCCAGCTTTGATACATCTTTACCACCAGCCTGTGCTCGTAACGGGCTTCCCCCGCCATTACCACTGGCTATCAGGGCTGCAGTTTTAACAAGATCACCACAGTGTACACCGCATTTCTTTACAGACGCACTTCCGGCACTTGCTGAGAAAAGAACTTTATCGTCAACTACAGCACCAAGAAAAATTACCACATCGTTAATCTGCTTATTCCTGATTTCATCAGTAACGGCATCAGAAAGCTGTGCGAAGGTATCTTTGTCAACTGTTCCGAGATTCTTAACAACCCACGGCATTACACTGCTTCTGCTTTTCGCTTCAGCAAGAAATGCCCCTATTGTTGATGCTGCCTTTGCAGATGAGAGCTCTTTTACCTGAGCCTCCAGCGCCTTATTTGAATCTGCCAGAGTCTGAACACGTTCGGTTATCTTGCCTGGGGCAACTTTCAATTGTAATGCCAGTGTATCAATTGTTTTTTCTTTACTATAAAGAACGTTCAGTACGCCTTTTCCGGTAACCGCTTCAATACGTCGTATACCTGCGCTTATTGATGTCTCAACCAGGATATGGAATGCACCAATCTGCCCGGTTGCATCAACATGAGTACCGCCACATAATTCCTTGCTGACACCACCCATTGACACAACGCGAACCTTATCACCGTATTTTTCTCCAAAAAGCGCTGTTGCACCTTCCTTTTTTGCATCATCTACGTTCTTGACATCTGTGCAAACAGGTACATTCTCCATGATCCACTCATTTACCTGCATCTCAACAGCAGCGATCTCATCTGAGGTCAATCCTTTAAAATGTGTAAAATCAAAACGGAGTCCTGATGGTTCCACTTTTGATCCGGACTGCTGAACATGATCTCCAAGCACCTTACGCAATGCAGCCTGCAGCAGATGTGTTGCGGAGTGATTACGGCGTGTCGCCATACGTAAATCAGTGTTGATCTGAGCAGTACACTCCTGTGAAAGCTCCTTTTCAGGGATACTCATAGGGATCAATGCTTTATGAATAACCAGATCATTCCACTTAATCGTGTTCATTATATTAATGACAACACCAGACGCTGTAGTAAGCGAACCGGTATCACCGGTCTGACCACCAGATTCTGCATAAAATGGTGTCTTGTCAAGAATAACAAGATACTCCCGAACGCCATCACCCTCATCAACCATTTTAAATTTGCAGATTTTTACTTTTGCACTGTCGCTTGCATACCCGAGAAATTCAGTCCCGCTTGAAGCCTTAATTTCAGTCCATCCATCAGGCGACAAGCCATCGTCACCCTTACGGGCTTCGCGTGCACGGACCTTCTGCTCTTCCATAAATTTCGCATATCCATCTTCATCAACATTAAAGCCTTTTTCAAATGCCATAAGGCGGGTAAGATCCATTGGGAAACCATAGGTATCGTATAATGTAAAGACATCCGCACCGGCAAGTGTTTTTGTTCCCTTTGATGATGCCGTTTCTATCATTGTATTAAACTTCTCGATCCCCTGCTCAAGCGTTGCACCAAAGCGCTCTTCTTCAGATTTTATGACTTCTTCAACAAAACTCCGCCGTTGTGTAATTTCCGGGAATGCTTCGCCCATTTCCGAAATAACAACTTCTACAAGTTTGTAAAGGAATGGTTCACGAAAACCCAGCTCCCGGCCAAAACGGAACGCCCTGCGAAGAAGACGTCTCAGTACATACCCACGTCCCTCATTTGATGGAAATGCGCCATCGGTAATCGCAAAGACAAGCGACCTGATGTGATCTGCGATAACCCGGTGTGATGTGCCTGCATCACCGCCATCATACTTTTTATTCGACAATTTTTCGATTTGTCTGATAATTGCCTGAAACAGATCTATATCATAATTGGATCCAACACCCTGAATAACTGACACGATACGTTCAAATCCCATACCCGTATCAACATGTTTGGCCGGCAGCGGTTCAAGCGATCCATCTTTTTTGCGGTTATATTGCATAAAGACAAGATTCCAGAGCTCCCGATATCTCGCATTTTGTCCATTGACACCTTCTACCGCATCAGCATAGGTAGCCTTCTGAGTAGACAAATCGCCTATATCATAATGGATTTCGCTGCATGGCCCGCATGGCCCGGTCTCACCCATCTCCCAGAAATTACTCTTGTCTCCAAAACGCATAATCCGGTAATGTTCGATATCAGTTTCGGTCTGCCAGAACTTTTCTGCCTCGTCATCCCCGGTATGTATCGTAACAAATAAGCGATCCCTTGGTATCTTCCATACCTGAGTCAGCAGTTCCCAGGCCCACTTGATTGCTTCCTTTTTGTAATAATCACCAAAAGACCAGTTACCAAGCATTTCAAAGAATGTGTGATGATAATGATCACGTCCGACTTCTTCAAGATCGTTATGCTTGCCGCTTACCCGCATACACTTCTGTGAATTTGCTGCGCGCTTCAAACCCTTGGGATTATCACCCAGGAATATTGTCTTGAACTGATTCATACCTGCATTTGTAAAGAGCAATGTTGGATCATCCTGAGGGACAACCGGTGAACTGGCAATAAAGTTATGCGCTCTTTCTTCAAAAAACCTGATAAAGTCGTTACGGATTTCTTTTGATGATTTCATGATTCTTTATACTATGTTTAAGTTTACGCAAGGCTTGACTGATTCAAAGCTAAATGCACTCAGATCAAGCCTTAATGATACTATTTATTTCATTTTCAACAGTTGTTTCACCAGGTATATGGTTCAATCAGAACCATATACCAAAATAAAAACCATGTTGCATGTCGACAGGACGCTTACGCATTCTATCAACATGTAACGCAATACATTATCCATTTGCTTCAAGCGGCTCAATATTATCAGCTCCCGACGAATCAGCTCCGGTACGCAGAGCAGCACACTTTTCCCGGACTTTTTTCTCTATTGCATCAAGAATATCGCGATTTTCATTCAGAAAATCACGGGCTTTTTCGCGCCCCTGACCGATTCGTTCACCCTGATAGGAGAACCAGGCGCCGCTTTTATCAACAATTCCCATTTCGACCCCAAGGTCAAGCACGTCGCCCTCAAAAGATATTCCCTTACCATAAAGTATATCAAACTCAGTCTCACGGAATGGCGGCGCCACTTTATTCTTGACAACTTTCGCACGTGTACGGTTACCGGTTACCGTTTCGCCATCTTTAATTGCTGCAATTCTTCTGATATCAATACGCACTGACGAATAAAACTTTAGTGCATTTCCACCGGTAGTGGTTTCAGGATTACCGAACATAACACCGATTTTCATACGAAGCTGATTGATAAAAACCAGACATGTTTTAGATTTTGAAAT
Organism: Fibrobacter sp.; assembly: GCA_012513915.1. Taxonomy (GTDB): domain Bacteria; phylum Fibrobacterota; class Chitinivibrionia; order Chitinivibrionales; family Chitinispirillaceae; genus JAAZBG01. The sequence goes on along the minus strand of JAAZBG010000047.1, from coordinate 16,625 downwards.
AACACCGGTTAATTTGCGCAATGCCTGTGACATAAGACGAGCCTGAAGCCCCATATGGCTGTCACCCATGTCTCCCTCAATTTCGACAGCCGGAACAAGTGCTGCAACACTGTCTACAACGATAATGTCAATTGTACCGCTTCGTACTAGTGTATCTGCGATCTCCAGTGCCTGCTCGCCGGTATCGGGCTGAGATACCAGTAAATTATCTATATCAACGCCAAGATTCTTTGCGTATGCTGCATCAAATGCATACTCTGCATCAATTAACACTGCAATACCACCCTTTTTCTGAGCGTTTGCTATCGCATGAAGTGCAAGTGTTGTTTTCCCTGACGACTCCGGGCCATAGATCTCAATAATTCTGCCTTTAGGAAAACCGCCAACGCCCAGCGCCATATCAAGTGATAATGAACCTGTTGATATTACAGGCACTTCATCTTTCAGACTTGATGTACCCAACCGCATGATTGAACCTTTTCCATGCTGTTTTTCAATCTGACTCACTGCCTGTTCTAACGCAGCATTGCGATTTTTAGCATCCTCCTCAACTACCGCAGCACCTTTTTTGGCCATAATAACGTTACTCCTCGTTTTGGGGTGATATGTGAATAGCTATTACTTTCAAATAGTTTTATCTTAAGGTGACCTCTAAAAATTCATTGATTATTCCATCCGGCTGCAAAAGCCGCACGCTTCGTTACATTCGTCGGCCATATTTTCATTAATATGACCTTCTCATGTGCCTCGCCTGCAACTTTTTCACTCGGATTCATAACACCACTGAATATTTAGAGGTCACCTTTATGTTTTTGATAAAATACCATCCGGCAAATAGAGTCAGAATTTTTTTTTACTTATACATTGTATATCGCACAGGAAATCTGGATATCCGGGTATTTTTTAAACTAACAATACTGCATCGATCTTCAAAAAGTAGTATCACTGTGATTGATTCTATTCACACAGGGCTCAGTAACACTGTACCGTACCAATCTTTTAACCGATTGATTTTATATTATGATATATCTGAAAGAAGTAAATGAGCTCTACCGGTAATAGCTTCAATGTTACTTGAGATTTCCATTTCAGGTTCTTTTCAGAACCTCTTTTAAAAATTGTTCCTTACACACCCTAATGGTACGTTTTCATAGCAGACTTAGCCAATACACAGGATTTTTTGAAGAGCGGTATGTTGAGGAATGGCAAATCACAATATTCCAATAGATCAGCAGAATTCACTATTTTTCATTGGATATTCCGGATTGTGATTTTCTTTGAAACCAGGAGTAGTACCAGGCATCAGGTGGCACATTGACATTACCATACGTAAAGAACAGTAATGTCAACGAATGCTATCCTACTCTTCATCGGGCGTTTCTAAATCATCTTTTTTATAATGAAAGACAATCACGCCAAGTGGTGGCAATCTAAGCAGCAAAGAAAACTTTCTCCCGTGATGCTGAACATTCAGGGTCTCAACACCACCGGCATTTCCAATACCACTACCGCCATACTCCTTTGCATCACTATTAAAGACCTCTTTATAGAAGCCTTCGATAGTAACCCCTACCTTATATTTCTCCCGTGGCACCGGTGTGAAATTTGCAACAACCAGAACCATTTCGTCAGGATCTTTACCCTTTCGGACAAATGACAAAATACTATTCTCCCAATCATTACAATCCATCCACTCGAAGCCCTTGGGATCGAAGTCCAGCTCGTGAAGTGATGATATCCCGCGATACAGTTTATTGAGATCCGCAACCATCAACTGAACACCACTATGGCGCTCCCACTGTGCCAAACTCCAGTTAATACTCTTGTCATGATTCCATTCATCCCACTGTGCGATTTCGGAACTCATAAACAGCAATTTTTTACCTGGATGCATAAACTGATACGATAAAAGTAATCGCAAATTAGCCAGACGATTCCAGTCATCACCTGGAAATTTGTTAACCAGCGATTGCTTTCCGTGTACGATTTCATCATGAGACAAAGGAAGCACATAGTTCTCGGTAAATGCATAGAGCATGCTGAAAGTAAGCTCCCCGTGATGATACTTACGGTGAATCGGATCTTTACTCATATATTCAAGTACATCGTGCATCCATCCCATATTCCATTTCATGCCAAATCCAAGCCCGCCAACATAGGTTGGTCTCGAAACCATCGGCCAGGCAGTTGATTCCTCTGCAATCGTCTGGACATCCGGGAACGCTTTGTAAATCTCCATATTGAACTTTTTCAAAAAGTCAATTGCTTCAAGATTCTCGCGCCCGCCAAATTTATTGGGAATCCACTCACCATGACGTCTTGAGTAGTCAAGATACAGCATTGACGCCACAGCATCAACCCGCAGTCCATCGATGTGATACTTTTCAAGCCAGAACATCGCACTGCTCATCAGGAATGCCTGGACTTCATTACGGCCGTAGTTAAAAATGTAACTCTTCCAGTCGGGATGAAATCCCTTCTTCGGATCTGCATGCTCATACAAACAGGTACCATCAAAATATGCAAGCCCATGCTCATCACCGGGGAAATGTGATGGCACCCAGTCGAGAATCACGGCAATGTCATGCTGATGCAGGTAATCGATAAGGTACATGAAATCCTGAGGAGTACCATAGCGGCTTGTTGGTGCAAAATACCCAATTGTCTGATATCCCCATGAACCATAAAACGGATGTTCCATTACAGGCAGGAACTGGACATGCGTAAAGCCCATTTTTTTGATATATGCTACAAACTCAGGCGCCATTTCCCGATATGTCAAAAAACGTTCCTCGCCGCTTTCATCAACTTTTTTCATCCATGATCCAATATGCATTTCGTAAATTGATATTGGTGAACTCAGCTCGTTGACCTTTTTACGTTTCTCCATCCAGGCACTGTCATTCCATGTGTAATCAATCTCCCAGACGACCGGTGATGTTCTTGGTGGAACTTCCCAGTGCATTGCAAATGGATCACCCCTGTTGGCTCTGTAACTATTCACTCTTGAGTCAACATGAAATTTGTACAGTGTTCCTTTTTCAATTCCGGGAATAAATCCTTCCCAGATACCTGAATTATCTGTTCTTTCCAAAAGCGGATGACTTTTAGGATTCCAGTTATTAAAATCCCCTACCATTGAAACAGTTCTGGCATTTGGTGCCCACACAGCAAAATAACAACCGGCTACGCCTTTATTCATCATAAGATGCGAACCAAGCTTATCGAAAAGCCGAAAGTGATTACCCTGTTTAAACAGATATATATCAAAATCCGAGAATAATGAAACATCATATAACACCTTGTTCTCATTTTTAATTAATACCTCTGAATCCTGTTTCATTACATCTCCTTTCAAGCTCTTTAATACTAATGCTAAATGTTTAATTTTACACTAATAACAGAGTAATGTGCAATTTATTTCAGTGTGATGTTGTGCTTATAGACATGTATAGAGTTTCTTTTGTCAGGCCACAGTCCATTCAGCAACACCCTCATTGTCGTTCCCCTGGCCACAAGTCTCACTTCATACACGATTTGTAAATTTGTGTACAAAAAAAGCTCCCAACTCTATTAAAAATGATGGCACTACATTGAATATAGTTTTCCGGGCTCAATTCGTGAACGATTAATTATACTAAAGGGAAAAAAACATACGATTATTCACAAAAGTCAACAGATTTTTATAAAAAACATACAACAGCCTTGTTTTTTTGTATATATTAATTTAATCTTCTTAGTGCAGAAAAATTCTTTATAACAGAATTCAAAGGGTGATTCAGATAATCGGGGTATCTAAGCGGATTGATTGTATCACAGACGGGTATGTTTTATTACAAACAGGTTTCCCGCAGTATGCCCTTTACAATTAAACATGTAACAGTATATATGGAGTCGCAATGAAAAGAGCAGTGGTTACATTGTTAGTTTTATTTGTCCTCGGTATCGGTGGATATTTTGGATATACTTTTTACAAGATAAAAACATCCGCGCTTGAAAAGGCACGAAAAGCTGAACTGGAAGGCCGGATTCAAAATGCATTTGATCACTATATTGACGCACTAAGATTCATTTCTCCCGATATGCCACTTCCGGATTTAAATAAATCCAAGGTAGTTGATTCAAAAATCTGGAAATCAGACCTGGTAAGGTATACATCCTGGCTACTTGACACATCAAAAAAAACTGTCACATTTGATTCAGTCTATCGTAAGATCATTGGTTATCAGGATACCTATTCGCACTCCGAAAACAAAATAATCAACCTGACAAACGCCGCACTGTCAGGAGATGCGTTTGACAACGAATGGAAAGAGACCTTCTACGCATCAACAGCCCCCTGGGACGAATCACACAAAGAGCTATCATCCTATGCCTATTCTAAAAAAGGATCATTCTTGCGACTCTCCGCAGACAAGGGATTTACCTATAACATCAGTATCATTAACCTGAAAACAGGAATTCGAACATCATTTACTGTTTACTCAGAGGGAAAAACTACAAGTCTGATTTTCCCTGGAGACTATATAATTATTTGCAAAAGCATTGTTGAGTATTCCAAGGGACAGAAATGGGTCTCACCATCAACAATAACCCCGATTACAATTCCTGACTCATCCTCGTTAGTTAAGGGAATGCTTATTACAAAAGTTTCCAGAACAAAGTGATAATCCCCCTTAATAAAAGGAGGGGGTTTCTCATTGGCATGTGAAAAGAAAGCCCTCCCTTACGGTCAGGCCTCTGAATAAACAAATGCATTGATTTGTCCAGCTATTCAACAAATCAGCAGGATTCGCACTGTTCTATTAGGCAATCCGTGTTAACCACGTGCCAATTTGCTTCATCTGCAATATAATACTTCTTTAGAATTACTGTTTTGAAGCAGTTGTGTCTGCAGGTGATGCCGTTGTACCGGAACCTGAAGCAGCGCTACCTATAGTTGCATCGGGATTTGATTCCAGCTGTGTTTCGACACAATCAAGGATTTTCTTTGACTGAACGCGAGTAAGCGAGACCTTCGCAGTTCCAATCCATTTAGGTTTATAGCTCGTTTCAATTCCGCTTTCGCCAAGTTCATTTTTGATACATGCGACAATATATTTGTGTGTTAGTTTTGTCTTCTTAGCATACGGAAGCAGCTTATCTGCAGCTCTCTTAAGTGCATCCTCAGTTGCGGCTTTTACCGCTTCATCAAGACTTTTCTTCGTTATACTGGTAATAATATTTAGGGTTGGAAGTTCCGCAAAAGAACGTTTTTCCTGTGCACGGGACTTTACAAATTGCCAGGTATTATCATTTTTCAACCACACAATTCGCCCATCAGGAAGATCAATATACATATCCTCTTCACTTCCATCAGAGATAGTAACTTTTGCATATCCCCACGATCCATCATCGTGAAGAATCGCCGAGCGGCCATCATCGAGCACAAGCTCCATGTCACGTGCAAAAAGCCCTGCAGAAACACCAAGAATAATCACACTTACCAGCGCCATTTTATTAAGATTACGCAGCATTTAACAGCTCCTTTTTTTATAACTTCACAAATAATGGTCTGTGATATAACTGTTCACGAATTAATATAAGCATTCCAGCATGCGAACATTATATTTTTTTAATAATTTTACTACTGGATTTCTTCTTTATGATATTCTGACCAGTTTTTATCGGGCAGAATATTCTCGGGGCACACTACGAATTCCAGATTGACATCATATAAGAATGGTTTGATCGATGATTAACAGCGTAAAAACAATTGCAGCAGAACTTCTGAAAAACAATTTAACACTGTCTACCGCTGAATCCTGTACTGGCGGACTGATTGGCGGGGCAATAACAGACATTGCCGGGGCATCACTGTTTTTTAAAGGCGGCATTACGGCATATTCCAATGAGATTAAAATTAATGTGCTTGGCGTAAACGAAAGAACCATTGTTGAATTTGGTGCTGTAAGCAGTCAAACTGTTGAAGCAATGGTAAAAGGCGTCTGCGCATTGCTGAAAACAGATTGTGCAATATCAGTTTCAGGTATTGCAGGGCCGGGAGGCGGTTCTATTGACAAACCAGTCGGACTTGTTTACATTGGAATTAAAGTATGTAATACCGTTTTAAGCCACAGACATATTTTCTACGGAAACAGACACCAGATCCGGATAGCGACGGTTAAAACATCCCTTTGCTATCTGACATCAGCACTAAAAAATCATTCCTGACATTATAATAAAATCATTCAGCAATAGACTGTCGGATCAGCAACACCGGCTGCAACAAATCCGTTATGACGCAAAACGCAGCTATCGCACTTCCCGCACGCCCTGCCATCATCTGACGGTTTATAACAGCTATGTGTAATACTGTAGTCTACTCCCATTTCAATACCGGATTTAATAATCTCTGCTTTGGTGAGGTTAATCAGCGGGGTATGAATTGTAAAGTTGTTTCCCTCAACACCTTTCTTTGTCGCAAGGTTTGCTACTTTGGAAAACGCTTCAATATACTCCGGCCTGCAATCAGGATAACCACTATAATCAACCGCATTTACCCCGATGTAAAGATCATCACACCCGGCGACTTCAGCCCACCCCAGTGCAAATGACAGGAATATGGTATTACGTGCAGGAACATACGTATTCGGAATATCTCCGGTAGACTCAATATCCCTGTTCAGGGGGACATCCATTGCGTCGGAGGTCAATGATGATCCGCCGAAGGCTCTGAGATCAATTGTGACAATTTTATGATCTGCAACATTAAAATATGAAGCAACCCTTTTTGCAGCGTCAAGTTCAACACTGTGACGTTGTCCATAGGAAAAACTCATCGCGTACAGCTCAAAACCGTCACGACGCGCGAATGCACAACATGTTGCACTGTCAAGACCACCACTAAGAAGCACAACAGCATTCTTCATAATTCATACCCCTCTTTTATCACCCCAGATAAACTTATGCAGTTGTAAACCAAGCCTGACAGGCAGATTTGATTCAACAATCCATGATGCAAGTTCTGCCGGTTTGATCCGCCCTATACATGGAGAGAACAAAATTGTTGTTTTTGTATGTAATTGATACTTATTAATAAAATTACACGCCCAGTTAAAATCTGCATTATCACTGATAACAAATTTGACTTCATCAGATGTATTCAGATGATCGATATTATCAAGCAAAAAAGAGTCTCCGCAACCACTTCCCGGACATTTTACATCAACAATCCGCACACACCCTGACGGCAATAACCGGATGGGAAGTGATCCATTTGTTTCAACAAGAACGGTGTATCCCTTTTGTAAAAGCGCCTCACATAATTTAACCGAGGCGGCCTGAATGAGAGGCTCACCGCCAGTCAATTCAACAAGATTTACACCGTGTGCATCTACACTATCCATTATCGTATCAACAGACATCGGTGTTCCTTCTATAAATGCGTATCTGGTATCGCAATAGGAACAATCAAGGTTACAACCGGTTAACCTTACAAAGGTACAGACACAGCCGGCATACGTCGACTCACCCTGTATTGATTTGAAAATTTCGCAAACTGTAAGCATTTTATTCAAAATATGCTGCACAGTTACCGGGAGTTTCGTAAACTTCCACGCGGGCAACTGTACCATCCCAATTAGATAACAACTCCCTGAGCTTACTAAAAATAAACCGGGCTATGTTCTCCGATGATGGATTAAGGTTTACAGATGCAAGAACATCGTTGAGATCCCTGTGATCAAATTCATCAATTATCTCCTTGAGCTTTTTCTTAAGCACCTTAAAATCGATGCCAATTCCCGCTTCATCAAGCTTACTGCACCGGACCGTTGCCTTTACAAGCCAGTTATGTCCATGCAGATTCTCACAAGGTCCCCTGTAATTTGTTAACCGATGTGCTGCGCTAAAACTTGCCTCAGTTGTAATTTCAAACATTGCCACCTCTTCCCTTATTGTGATACCGTCAGTATGGACAACTGATGATTACTTACAGGCCAGCCGTTCAAACCACTATCAGCTTATTAATCATGCCAGACCGGTATCACTTTGAATATCTTATAGTTATAAACCGATTACGGCCTGATAACTGCGTACTACAGCGTACTTTTTAGTCAGTTGTGCTGTACCTTCGCTTGTAACATCAATCGCAGTCCAGTACCTGCGCCCTAAATATAAGATTTTTCTAAAGCACATTGTGAATCTTTAATTTGTGCATAGTAAGCGGTTTCTTAAAAATTCAGGTTCTACCTGTAAGCACAACACACTATGTATTTCATTATTTTTTGACCATGAGCCCCGTTTTTCTGCCGGCTTCGTACGTCATGATCGCGCTTGCGCATGCAACATTAAACGAATCGACTCCGGAAGCCATAGGAATTCTAATAGTGGCATCACACAGATCAAGAACACTATCAGACAAGCCCGCACCCTCGTTACCAAAAACGAGACATGTATTACCCGTAAAGTCAACACATTCAAGGGAGATACTGTTGTTATCAAGTGCGGCACCGTAAATTTTATAATGGTAAATATCACGCAACACACGTAATGTATCAGTAAGCGATTTACTTTTAATAACAGGTAACTTAAAAACAGTTCCCATCGAATTTCTAATCGCTCTTCGCAGCCAGGGATCAGCAGATGTCTCGCCAACAATTAGTGCCCCGACACCACACGCAGCACAATTACGAACAATTGCTCCGGTATTCTCAGCGCTTTCCAGCCTGTCAAGAGCAACAAGCAGAGGACTATTCATCCCATCATTAACAACGTTGTCAAGAGATCTGTCGGGTGGGATTGTTGCTATTGCAATTATTCCCTGATGATAATTGAACCCAACGATCGACCTGATCATTTTGGTATCGGCAATATAGACATTTACTGTTTCTTTGCGACGTGAAAGATTGTCTTTGTAAATGTCAAACCATGTATTTGTTAAGAGAATTGATACCAGCTCAAATGAACTTGCCAGAAAACGGGCAACAACCTTATCACCTTCGATAACTGCAATTCCCTTTTCGTAATGTGACATAGGCCGTTTTAATGTAAGATAATCCTCAACACCATCAAAGTCCATTGTTGTTACATACTCGATCTTGTTAATCAACAGAATACTCCATGATAAAGAGAGGTTAAGGTTGAGGTTAAGGTTGAGGTTAAGGTTGAGGCAGGAATCTTGATCTCAATCATTTTTTTTGTGCTTCTCATAATTGGAATGTATTGCTCCTGATTTGAGAAATATGTGTTAAAATAATTTGTCCCTATGTGTAATAATTAGTCAAAATATGCAATTTCCAGCACAAACAGGGTTATTTTTTCATTGGCATATTATTTGATTTGCAGAAACATGTTTCCGCTCAGACCTTTTCAGGGAACATTGTCAGTAATACACATAACAAAAGTTGTTATGCAGTAAATCATCTGTACCTTCATCCAAAGGAGCTCATATGAGCATTACCATTTTCAGTACCTATTCTGAAAGTTTTCCACTTTCCCACATTGTCTACGTTGGCTCTGTTTTCGAGATATCAGCAGAAAACAGAAAAGGTGAAAGTACCCACTCATTCAAAATAATTACATCATCAAGTGTCATGTATTGTAATTACAGAGATGAGGAAGCTGCAAAAACAGCTCATGATTCACTTGAGAAACAACTTGGAGAATATGGCAGGAAACTGTTTAAGAATGCCGGTGACATTATTGATGTTTCCCGTGTTACATCATTTAGTAAAGTAATTACCCTTAAGAAACCTCAACAGAACTGTACCCATGCGATTATCCTGAATATTGATACATGCACTGACGAAAAACAACGTCAGATCTGGTTGCACTACAAGTCTGATGAGAGCGCGACAAATGCGCGTAAAGCTCTTTATACGCTTATTTCAATGGCAAGCGGGAATCGTGCAGTGCCTGCTCATGAAGAAAAAAATGAGGAAGCATTAGTAACAGCATAGTTTACTCATGCATTATATAAAAGAGACACCACAGTCTCTTTTATATAATGTTTTTTACTTTACAGGCATTCCCATAAATTTGAGAAACCGTTCGTTATCGCGCCATTTGGGAGTTATTTTAATGTGACAGGTTAATTGAACCTTTGCCTGCACAAGTTTTTCTAATTCTTTTGCGGCTGTTTTTCGAATACGGGTAATACCAGCGCCACCTTTACCAACAATAATTCCGCGTTGTCCGGTTGTCTCAACATGAATTACAGCCTGAATTATGTGCGTATCACCATGTTCTTTGTATGATTCAATTTCCACAAACACAGCATGAGGAACTTCATCTTTGGTAGTAAGAATTATCTGCTTTCTGATATACTCTGATGCAAAGAACCGCATATTTGCATCGGTCATATCATCCTGATCGAAATACTGTGGCCCTGGTGGAATAAAAGGTTCCACGACTTTAAGAAACTGCTCTTTTGCGGTATCACTATTTGCAGAAATGCAGATCGCCGGAAGTTCTTTGAATTGTGGATACTTTTCGAAAAATGCATTCTTTACATCTTCATATTTTTTATTTATGTCAATTTTGTTAAAAACAATTATCGTTTGAACACCGGCACATCCTATTATTGATGCCACTGTGTCTTCTTCCTCACCAAATTCACGGGAGACATCAACCATATAACAGATAACATCAAGCCCCTTCTCTTTAATGACATTCTGAACTTCATGGATCATTGAATCATTAAAAACATATTTCCCTTTATGTATTCCCGGAGTATCAACAAAAATGAGCTGCATTGAATCTGTTGTATAAATGCCTTTTAGATTCTGACGAGTTGTCTGTGGTAAGGGAGTAACAACTGAGAGCTGTTCACCAATGACACAATTCATCAATGTTGATTTCCCGCTGTTGGGTCTTCCCATCAGTGCAATAAAACCTGATTTGTAAATTTTTATATTTTCCATTGTTACTTCCCGTAATTCTCTGCGTGCATTTCCAAACCACTTTCAGGCGTGTTTGCCAGGACTGTTTTTAATGAATCGTTTCTGATTTTTTCCCTCTTCCTTATCTGTCCGATATAGTTTCTAAAATATTCTGCTGCTATATAACTTGAATGAACTGTCCAATTTGCGCCATGTACTGTAACAACGCCTACTGCCATACGCTCCTTTGGATTGCCCGGGTTTCGAACAAATCCAACAAACCAGTCTACCCGTCCGGTTGTATCTTTGTCAACAGAACCGGTTTTTCCGCCATACTCAAGAGTGTCAAAGGCTGATGTTTTTCGAATAAGATTAAATGATTTTCGCGCGGTTCCTTTTCTTACAACAGCCTGCATCATTTCCCGTAATTCACGGCTGGTTCCTTCCTTTAAGGGAGTTCTCCATTCACTCTTTGTATTTCTGTATAGAATTGAATTATCAACCGAAGTCACACTGTCAACAACAAACGGTTTATACATCGTTCCGTTTTCACAGATTGCACCTGCAATCATAGCCCCATGAAGTGCACTTATCCGGGTGTTTTCATTAAAACCGGATGAGAGTTCCGCCAGATTAAATATCGAATCAGTAGCAATCAAAACCGAATTTTCACACGGAAGCTCAAACGGAATATCGGTGTTAAAACCCAATTTATTACCAGTCTCAATAATCGCAGTCTCCCCCAGAGCAAATAGTGCGATTCGTGCAAAAACAGCGTTAACTGAATGCGCATACGCATCTCCAAAAGGAAATTCTGTAAAATTTTCAATTTCCTTTGACAACTGATATCTATATAATGTCGATTTTTTACCTACATGACGTACAATAGTTTCGGATGAATAGCCGGCATTCTCTATTGCGGCTGCAGCAGTAACTGTTTTAAACACTGATGCCGCAGGGAAAATGCTTCTGCAATAAAGGTCAGGTGCGATGGCCGGGACAGAATCATTTGTGTATGAAAGCAATGAAAGAACTCTGCCGCTTGTTGGATCTATAGCAACAATGGCACCGTATTTTGGGTGATACCGTTTTAAAAGACGTTTTCCTAATGCCTGTAGTGATGAATCCAGTGAGTAATGAGTATAAATACTTCGATTTCCCTCCCGCAGTGCAGCTACCCCGAAAGTCAGCGAATCGGCATTCTGCCGAACAAGCTTTGCGACATCATCAAACGATAATGCATACGTGATACCGGGAGCTTTACTTTCTCCACTATTTTTCCCGGGCTGTTTTAGTTCCTTATTTTTATTGCGGCCCTCTTTTTTTTTGACTTTTTCCTGTTTTTGTTTTTCGGCTTCCGGTTTACCGGTTTTATGCTTACTCTTATTTGAAAAGGATAAAAAAAGATTGGTACCAACAACAATGCCAATTATTACCAGCAGTATTCTGATAAGACCTTTTCGTGGTATGTAACGCCGAACTCCGTAGGTGCCTTTCACCCGTTTCATCATGGGCGATTGATAACTCATGCTTTTCCTGTACTCTCAAACCTTAAATCGTACTAATGGTACTTGTAGTACATATTCTATTTTTATGCACTACAAGCAATTAACCTTAAAATGTAATGGCTGTTTGTATACTTATGTTATTATAAGGTACAAAATTAAACGGATTACTGCTATTGCATTTATAGCCATACCGCGTATCAAAAATCAACGCAGCCCCCTCCGTAATTGCAAATCCGACTCTGTATCCCCAGTAAAGCGATGGTGTTTTTTCGAAAAACTTATCATAGGTAGCGTTCCTGCTGACAGAGTCATACTTGACAAGAGTACTACCGATATTGGTTTTCTGTATATACATCTCTGCTTTACTAACCTTTGGTATCTTTTTGACAATCAGATCGCCGATTGCAGCAATTCCCTCAAAACGTTGATCTTTATAATTTTTATCCTTGGTTCCAACCATATATTGATACGCTCCATCAATAACAAGCACCCCTGCAATATCAAAACCAAGCCTGCCAAACACGCCATTCAAATCATCATCATAAAGACGCATCTCTTTGGTTGAAATTTCGGGTTTTCTTAAAAGACGTTCGTCAAGGTAATAAGATCCGAAATACCCCGGTGTGAATTTTCCCTCAACATGACGATATTCGACATTTCCCCACAATCTCCATACCTTAAGTGAAACACCGGGAGCACCAAAGCCCCAACCGTGTTCATTATCCTCTCTGATACCAGCCTGCCCATAGAGATCAAGGCTTAACAAATTAGTAGTAATAAGCGGTAATCCGACATCACCTCCAAAAAGCCCGAACTGATCTGTCATTGACTTCGCGTTTACTTCACGGGCATATACAACAGAATCTGCCAGAGGATCACTACCTGTAAATGATCTGCTGCTATCAACAGCAGTAATTGAATCAACATTGAGATTTCTTAAGTATCTGTATGCTCTCAGCGAGCGGGGCATTTCGATGTCCCATTTTCTTGCAGGTGCATACTGGTTGATATCCACTACATACGATCCTCCAAATGTCAATCTGTTGAGCAGTGGAATACTGCTTGATTTTAAAGGTGTCAGCGCAAGACGGGCACCAACAACGCCGCCATCATTTTTAAAATCCTTGAAATCTGCAACAACAGTCTGAAGTGTAACCCCGATTGGTGTCACTTTGTTAAGATACAACTGTAAACCCAATTGCTTATCATCCGGGTAATGAAGCATATTGGTAAACCGGTCCATCAGGAAACCATACCCAAGTGTGACATTTGACAAGCCGCCAACTTTTATAAACAGTGGATCGTTCTCCCGCCCAAACCGGACATACCGTATTTTCCTTGACAATGCATCAAGCCAGTCATCATCAAAGTTCCATCCTTTATCTGAAAACTTACCCTTATCGTCAATAAAGAGCTCCAGATCAAAGAAAACACCGAATTTCCAGATAGGTACATCAACACCAACCGCAACTCTGGTCCACTGCTTATTGTCAACAGTTACGGTACCGGCACTGATTTCCCATTGAGGTTTCTGAGGTTCTTCGCTCCTTATAGCATCTTTTTTATCAGCATTATCATTACTATTACTTTTTATGTCACCAGACTCTTCATCTTCAGGTGCAGCCTGCGGCGTTGATGAAGCAACAGTACTGCCAGTGCTGACAGCTTGTGTCTGAACGTTATCTGATGGCGCAACGTTATGTACAGGTTCAGAAACTGTCTGATTGTCCGATTGTGCCATTTGAGAAGCAGGAGCAACGTCCTGTTTTACAGGCTCCAATGTTGTCACAGGCTTTGCTGATACTTGTGTATCAGGTGATGGCTGTATATCGTCTGTAGCAGCTATGTTTCCCCATGACTGCAGTGTCCTTACAGCATCAGCTGAGAGTATCTCTGTAACCAGGTTGCCGTTTTTATCAATACTCCCTGAATTTCCCTTATCAACAATAATTGATTCCCCTGTTGGCGCCTGCATTTTCATTTTGCCACGAATCACTGCTGTTGCAGGATATGATGTTTTTGATGTTCTCACAGCAGCGGCTGTTCCAAGCGGTTGAAAAACATATCCACCGCGGGTAGCAATCTGAATTGAACTGAACTCATAGGGCAGCTTGCGGTCAAGCAGCACCTGTCCATCATCAAGTGCAACCCGAAGAACAGAATTTTCATTTGTAATAACTGCTGAAAGAGGGCCTTTCAGCAGAAGCCGTGTATTTTTTTCCAATGTCAATTCGGCCAGATCATTTACACCAAGCGATACTGTATCTCCGAATTCAATTGTCTGTATGTTTTCAGCACTATTTTTGCCGGCAGCGTTTGCCACCGATATCTGACCAGCTGTCACTTTACATGCCAGTGCTGCATTACTTACACTGACATACCCGACAACAACAGCAACGATTAAACACATGAGGCGATTCATTTCAAACCCTCCCTTGACTTGATATAAAAACGATATCCTGCATCAGGTCCGCCATCAAAAGATTTTACACTGGCAGTATATGCTATTATACTTAATTTCACTAAATTCTCAAATAGTTTTGTACTATCAGACAATACTTAGCGGCCATTCGTTCCTGAAAATATGCAAAAATGCATTAATTATTTACCACTTTTCTATACAATCTATCCATATCGTCGATTACTTTATTCCATGTAAATTCTTTCGATATGAACGAGAAACCCATGTCCCCTACCTGTTTCATTGAATCAGGATTTCGCATAAAATCAACAATTGCATCTGCAAGTGATTGTGCATTTTTTTCTTCTACAAGTACTCCCGATACTTTCGGAATTATTACATCCGGAATTCCACCGACATTACTGGCAATTACCGGTAATTTATAGGTCATTGCTTCAACAAGTACAACTCCCAACCCCTCAGTATCACCATTTTTGTCAACAATCGCCGGTAACACAAACATATCAGCATTAGTAAACAGTTCATTAAGCGTCGCTGATGGTACTTTACCGGGAAGAAAAACACTGTTCTCGAGACCCAGTGTTTTTACCTGTTCTATCAACTGATCTCTCTGTGGCCCGCCACCCGCAATTGTAAGCTTTGCATCAGGGAATTCCCTGACAACAATACTCATTGCTTCAACAAGGTACTTGAACCCCTTTCGCTCAATCATTCGCCCTAAACTGAAAACATGCCTCCCGCTTTTTTTCTTCTCCTGTTGGGATGATGGTTCAATGGTTGTCCCATAGGGGATTATAGTTACAGGTTTATTGTAAATTGATCTCACATTCTTTCCTGTAAATGATGAATTCACGATTATTGCATCAGCGTGCACAATAAAATATTTAAGAAATAATTTGACAAAACCGAATCGCTTTGCAAGCAATAATTCAGCCCCGTGGAAATTCAGGATGACTTTTGTTTTCCTGAAAAGCAGCGCAAACGTACTGAATATGCCATGAGGAAAAGGCCAGTTTACATGAAGTATATCGTATTTTTCTTTTCTGTTAAGCAATGCCAACCCGGTTGATCCTGCAACAATGTAGAGTATGGTCAGTAATTTATAATGAAATTTATGAATCTTGTTAACGCCACCCTCTTCACCGGTCAGATCTTCCCACTTTGAAAAGAAGTACCTGAACCGTTTTACCCTGACACCATCAATGGTATGTGATTTCAATCCCCTGAATGACGGTACAAACACGGTTACATCATGACCACAGGCAACAAGTTCATTGACAGTTCTTCGAAGCCATGGAACTTCAGTATCATCCTGAAACCTGGGGTAGACGGATCCTATAATACAGATTTTCATTTTTTATCCAGTTCCTTACATAAAAGTGACCAGGAAAAATGCAGCTCTCATTGTACAAACGAATAGAGCAGCTTTATCTCCTCAGCCCAGATGCTTTCATCAATAGTCTCGAGTATCAACGGAATGCCATCAAGCCGTGAATCGTTCATGATCAGCCTGAACGGCTCAAGCCCGAGTTCTCCCTGACCGAGACTATGATGTCTGTCAAGATGACTGCCATGTTTACCCTTGGAGTCATTCAAATGCATACCCATGAGATACTTAAATCCTACCACCTTGTCAAACTCATCCATCACCTGATGATACCCTTTTTCGGTTCTGATATCGTATCCGGCAGAAAAGATATGGCAGGTATCGATACACACCCCGACTCTCTTTTTATCATCAACACCATTTATGATATGCGCAAGATGTTCAAAACGGTAACCGACATTGGATCCCTGACCGGAAGTTGTCTCCAGCACGACTGCGACATTTTT
>JAAZBG010000046.1 GCA_012513915.1 Fibrobacter sp. | reverse complement strand
TGCAACAGCAAAAGATGAGCTATAAACAAATACGATACCGAATCCAAGCAGAAGCAGAACTGCGGTGAAGAGTCCGAAATCCATTCTGCTGATTCTGCTTATCATAGCGAATTCTCCCTATTTCCCAGCTCATTAACCAGTTCTCTGAAAACGCTCCCCCGTTCTTCATAATTTTTGAACATATCAAAACTTGAACATCCGGGCGAGAACACAACAGTATCACCACTGGTACTCTTTTCAAATGCTATATTTACAGCTTCCCTGAGTGTTTGTGCACGAAACACGGGAACAAGTCCACTCCATTGCTTTTCCATACGTTCGGCTGCTTCACCGATCAGAATAATATTTTTTACATATTTTTTAACAGCCTGATCGAGTACTGAAAAATCACACCCCTTGTCTCTTCCACCGGCAATAAGTTGTACACCCTTTGGAAAAGCAGAAACAGCTACAAGCATCGATTCTGCAGTCGTTGATTTAGAGTCGTTATAACAGGAAACCCCACCTATACTTGATACATATTCAAGCCTGTGTTCAAGACCTTTAAATCTGCAAAATCCCACCTCGATCATCTTATCCGATACACCTGCGACTTTAGCCAGAGCTGCCGCAGCACAAGCGTTCGCGTGGTTGTGCCCACCTTTTATAAACATATTCTCAAAATTGAGAATTGAACCATCTGTTCCGTAAAATCTGTAGTAAAGCCTGCCGTTTTGAGGCCAGAAACAGTCGTATCCATCTACATTACCACCAAAAAAGATGATATTGGTCTGATTCTGCATCTGTCTGGCCCACTGAACAAGCCTTGGATCATCAGCATTAACCACAAGATAATTATCCTTAGTGAAATTTCTGGCAATCTCTTTTTTGGCATTATAATAGTCATCCTCAGAATCATATCGATCCAGATGATTTTTCATAAAATTTAAAACAGCTGCCGCTTTCGGATGGAATCTATCAATATTCTCAAGCTGGAAGCTTGAAACTTCCGCAGCTACAAAAGAACTCTCTGAAAGCGCAGGTACCAGTGAAATTACAGGTATCCCGATATTACCAGCAACAATAGATTCTTTATCTCCTGCCTTAAGTGCCTCACCCAGTAACGAAACCGTTGTGCTCTTACCTGTTGAACCAGTTATCGCCAGGAATGTACCTTTACAGACTCTAAAACCGAGTTCCATCTCCGACCATACCGGAATCCCCATATCTTTCGCCTTGATTAGTATTGGCAGATTTGAAGGCACCCCCGGAGATAGAATAATCAAATCGCAATTTAATACTTTATCTGAATGACATCCCGATTCATGCTCGACATTCGAAAGGCCCTTTGAAATCAGTTCATTTTTAAGTTTTTCATCACTACAGGAATCACTGATAAAGACCCGGGTTCCCTTATCTAAAAAGTATAATGCAGCCGCGAGTCCGCTTCTGGCCGCACCAATTATAGAAACACTCTTCGGGAAACTTGTTTTAAAATCAAATTGCATAAATACCTTCATATATAAATCAGAACTTTTCAAAAACAGTTTCGAGATGAATCCCGCGCGATCCTTTTAAAAGAACGATGTCTCCTTCACGAATCACACTCCGGGCAATTTCCACTGCACTTTCTGAGTTATCAGCCACAAATATTTTTTCAGCAGAAAGTCCTTCCATCTTCGCAGCATCAGCAACATCTTTAGCGAATTCACCAACAGCGATCAATTTTCCAACACCTGCACGCACCAATTCACAACCAAGATCCCGATGAAGTTTTTTGGAATATTTGCCAAGCTCCAGCATATCACCAACAATTGCAACCCGTTTAGTTGCATTTGAAACATCTGTCAGATATACAATGGAACTGCTCATCGATGATGGGTTGGCATTATAACAATCAACAATAAAGGAAACTCCTTTTTTCTTCTCTATGGTTCCCCGCATCGATACCGGATGTTGTGCAGCCAGTGCCTCTGCAATATGTGAATCAGAAATACCACAACGCCTGCCAATGTATATCGCCGGCAATGCACTGTAAATGAAATGCCTGCCCGGCATTGATAATCTGAACTCTGTACCATCCAGCATGAAACTGACACCATGCACAGGATCGACCGCAACACTCTGCGGACGGATATCACAACGCTTTGACATGCCATAAAACACAGTACGCAAACCCCGCTGTTTTGCACCTCGAACAAGCCTTGGATCATCTCCGTTTAAAAGTAGAAATCCATTTTTTGAAAGCCCGTCTGCGATCTCAAATTTTGCCCTGGTTGTATTTGCAAGAGCCCCGAACAAACCGACATGACCATATCCGATATTTGTAATAACTGCGATATCGGGCTTAACAACAGATGTCAACTCATGTATTTCATTGACATGATTAGCTCCCATCTCGATCACACCAGCCCACTCATCACCAGTGAACTTCAAAATACTGAGGGGAACACCTATATGATTATTCCAGTTCCCGTATGTTTCCGAGATAGTCAGCTCCTGACGAAGCACCGAAGAAATAAAGGTACGTGTTGTGGTTTTTCCATTTGAACCGGTAACTCCGATAAACAAAATACCCATCTCTTTACGATACCGGGCAGCCGCCTTTTGTACCGCCTTGAGGGGATTTGACACAAGAATAAGTTTCTTTCGGTTTTTGGATATACATTTAATATCCCGTCTATTCTCGACAATAGCAGCAATTGCACCCGCATTAAAAGCAGCATCGATATAGTCATGTCCATCATCACGCTCTGATCGTATTGCGACAAAAACGCCTCCAGGAACAACCTTCCGCGAATCATGCCATACACCATTAACCATCTTTTTTAAATGCACTGCAGCGAGTTCACTTTTTCCACCGCACCAGCTCACCAGCGATCTAAGAGTCAATGAGGGGTTTTTATCATTACATGAACATGTGTGTGAATGAGACATTCTATAATTTCTCCATTTGATTGTATAGCTCCACAACCACCTCTTTGTCATTAAAATGGTGGCGTACCCCCTGAATCTCCTGATAATCTTCATGCCCTTTACCGGCGATTACAATGCAATCATCCTTCCTGGCCATTGACAATGCTGTTTTGATAGCTTCTCTTCTATCAACAACGACTCTGTAGGGAAAATCCAGAGGTATCCCCTCAAGAATATCATCGATTATCTTCTGCGGTTTTTCCGAGCGGGGATTATCTGAAGTGATAATTGCTTCATCACAGTTCTCAGCAACAACCCCAGCCATTACAGGACGTTTTGTCTTATCACGATCACCCCCGCATCCAAAGACACAAAGCAATCTGCCTCTGGTAAGCGACTGCGAAGTTTTTAAAATATTCAACAGTGCATCCGGAGTATGTGCATAGTCAACAATTACTGAGTATGGAGCATCAATCTCAACACGATCCATCCGGCCCGGAACGGTCTTAATTGAATTAAACGCTCCCGTAATCTCTGATGATGTCATTCCAAGACTATATCCCCCGGCAATTAAAGCACACATGTTGTATACGTTAAAAAATCCCCGTAACCTCGATTTGAAAGTGTCACGTCCGCCTGGAGAGAGAACCTCGACAGTACATCCGTCCCAATCACAAGTATAGGAGAGAATCCGTACTGTAGCATCTTCTGCCAGCCCGTATGTTATACATTTTTCACCACCGATTTCGCCAAGTAAACGCTTCCCCCAGGGATCATCGATATTAATCACCCGACAACCCTGCGGTTTCAAATATTCGGTAAAAAGCCGCTTTTTTGATTGATAATAATTCTCCATATTCTGATGAAAATCAAGATGATCCTGAGTTAAATTTGTCCATACCGCACAATCATAGGTCATTCCACCGATTCGATCCAATGCAAGTGAATGGGAAGAAACCTCCATCACCAATCCTTCAGGACAAGAATCCGAATTTCCAATATATCTGAATATATCGAGAGCCTCCGGTGTTGTGTGCGATGCAACTTGAATTTTTTCACCAGTATGGTAATTAATAGTACCGAACATCCAGACAGCTTTCTTATCGATTTTCTGCAAAAGCAACTCTTTAAACAGATGTGTGACCGTTGTCTTACCGTTTGTCCCTGTTACCCCAACCAGTGTCATCTTTGAATCGTTGATACCCCAGAGCACCTTTCCAAGAACACCAAGTGCATTTCGGGTATTGCGGATCTGAATCCATGGGACAGTCAAATCCGTTTGCGGATTTTCTGTAATCACCCCTATCGCCCCGCGAGCAACCGCATCTTTGATAAAAGCATCACCGTGCACCTTTGTACCGGGCACAGCAACATAAACCGCTCCGGGAATAACTTTCCGGGAATCATAGCAGATGTCTGTAACAATCTGATTCTCATCACCATTACGGCATACAACCGCAATCCCGGATTTGTCAACTAACTCACTAAGAACCATCCATCACCTCTTTAAATCTAAGAGTTCGGAACAGTTAAACACTTATTCCCGTCCGTCACAAAACTATCAAGAACCGAATGCACAATATAACGTACAAACATCTGCTGCATGTATTATTGAACCCGGTGCAAAGTTCTGTTTTTTAACAAAACCACTTCCAACTACATGCAATTTAAGCCCTTTAATATTAATCATATTGACAGCATCTCTAAGATCTTTACCAACACATAATGGCATTTGCTGCGTTTTCTGACCTGGAGAATCAAGATAAACCATCAATTTTCCTGAAGCATCAACAGTTCCACCCGCAAACGGGACCTGATAGGTAACCAGTCCTCCAGTTCCATTAAAAAGATACTGAATACCAGCTGAATCCAGTCGCTGTTGCGCCTGTTCTTTTGTCAAACCACACACCTGTGGAACAATAACCGGTTTTACTGTTTTTGGATATAGCGCAGGATTCTGTTTAAGAATTCTCTCTGCAAATTCAAGCTCCGGATGACTGATAATCTGTGACATAATTTTCTTAAATGCCGGTGCTGCCGCAACTCCCCCCATCTCTCCACGAGCTGGCTCATCAATCATCACCCCACAAAGCAAAACAGGTTTCTCGGCAGGAACAAACCCGATAAAAGATGACCAGGATCGTGTTTTTGAATAAGCTCCGGAATCAGGTTTCTGACTTGTACCAGTTTTCCCGG
>JAAZBG010000045.1 GCA_012513915.1 Fibrobacter sp. | reverse complement strand
TTCCGGGTTTTGGTAAGTTAGGAGCTGCAAAGAATGTGCCTGATTTAGCACTGGTTCAGAGGTGATTTAGTGAGACTGGAAATTAAATCAACTCAGAGGAAATACTCCTCCAAAAGCACCACCACATTCTTTAACCCTAAGAATCCCGCAGAACCAGACATCCCTTCAACCTCCTTTTGTAACTATTTTCATAAACATAAAACTCATCTCCCACCACATCATGAATTCCTAAAGCAGACCTGCCTGCCCCTCAAACCGACATTGCAATAGCTTATTGTGGTATGCATTATTAAAATCTGAATAACTGAAATTAAAACCCCAAACCCCTCTAATTCAACACACAATTCATCCACGTTCTTTACACAATTAAACTGATCACGTAAACGGCCCTGAAAATTTAATCAATTCACAGCAACTTATTTCAATGGATTAGGTGTTGACCTGATTTTTTGTAATTCAATTAAATTGCCAATTTTTACACAACAATTCAATTCATATATCTCACAATTTCAATACATTACGACATTGATTAAAATTAATAGCGTTAACCTACAGGTCAACGATATTATCATTATTCTGCAACTTTTTGTGCTTATCCAGCTCTTTTTTGGTTATACTATCTATTAAATTCCGTTAAATGCAATCTGATCAGTCGAATTTACTAAATAATGAAACCACGTTTCAGGGAGATTAACATGGCGCCGCATGTGATATATTTTTTTGTAACCCTCCTTTTTTCATCATTCTTTTTTAATACCTTCAGCCAGAGACAAATGGAATCACTTGATCGTGGCTTGGTGGCAGTCAGTACAGGTGGAAACAACGTATTTCTCAGCTGGAGAATGTTTGGAAATGATCCCTCAGATATCGCCTTCAATGTCTATCGCGGGACGACAAAGGTAAATTCAAGTCCAATCACCACAAGTACCAACCTCATTGATAGTTCGGGAAGTTTAACTGCTAAATATTCTGTTCGCGCAATTATTAACGGAATCGAACATACCACTGATAAAGAGGTCTCAGTCTGGAGTTCCAATGTCCTTACCATCAACCTTCAGCGTCCATCAAACATTTACGCCCCAAATGATATTAATGTCGGAGATCTTGATGGTGATGGTGAATACGAACTGGTAGTTAAGTATGAACCAAATAATACTAAAGATAACTCTCAATCCGGTATTGTAGACAAAGTTTATCTTCATGCATACAAACTCAATGGAAAATGCCTCTGGAAAATTGATTTAGGTGTAAATATCCGTGGAGGTGCACACTACACACAACATCAGGTTTATGATTACGATGGGGATGGTTTCGCTGAGGTTGTCTGCAAAACTGCCCCCGGTACAAAAGACGGTACCGGAACATTTCTTCGTCTTGGGCCGGCCGCAAATGATAACGATAATGCAGATTACCGGAACTCTGGCGGGTATATTCTCACAGGCCCTGAATACCTGACAGTTTTCGAAGGAAAAACGGGCAAAGAGTTAGCAACAGTAAACTATGTACCGGCACGGGGTTCATCCCTCAAAGCTGATTGGGGTGATGATTATGGTAACCGCGTTGACCGTTATAACTCTACAACTGCCTGGCTTGATGGCAAGCGCCCAAGTATTGTTTTTCAGCGTGGTTATTACTATCGACTCACCTGTGCAGCCTGGGATTGGTGTGATGGGAAATTGACTCAGCGCTGGTTAATCGATTCACGTAAAACTCCAGGTTATAGCAGTATGAATGACCAGGGGAATCATTCAATCATGGCTGCTGATGCTGATAACGATGGCAAAG
>JAAZBG010000044.1 GCA_012513915.1 Fibrobacter sp. | reverse complement strand
GGCCTGCGCAGTGGTTTTATCAACTGTCGCCTTATCAATTGTAATGTGCATATACTCGGCACTCTCTTTTATTATTCCGGTATAAGCGGTTGCCCCTATACGAAACTCATCAAGAAAGGGGAGATTGCACGTGACTTTGCTGCTGCTCAGGTTAAAGTGTCCGGTAGATCTGTGAGTAAAGCAGAGATGGTATTGAAGAAGGGGGAACCAAAATTAGTTGAAAAGGTAGAGCAGGGGGAAATCAGTATTCACCTTGCATCACAAATTGTTTCAACTTCCATATGAAGATCAGATTAAACTTCTCAGTGATCCAAACGCATCTATATTTAAGAGGTTGGCTCGAAATTTATCTCGTAGACAGATGGAAGCACGGGTAAAAGAGAATCAGGAACGGGAATGCATTGCAAGAAAAAGGCTGCCTGCTTCGGATAAAAGGTTTAAACTGTTATACAACAGATATAAAAAACGAAATTCCTGAAATCCCTGATAATTCAGTTGATTTAATCGTGACAGATCCACCTTATAAGAGTCGCTTCATTGATTGTTATGACTGGCTTGGGAATTTTGCGTCAAGAGTACTTAAACATGGAGGGTGCCTGCTTGTTTTATGTGGGCAGCATCATTTGTATGAAGAAATGTCACGTTTAAACAAGTATTTGAAATATTATTGGATGTTATCTTACACAATGACGGGTAGTAAATCAGGTATCGGCAAACAGAGAGACGTCTTTATTCATTGGAAACCTGTTTTATGGTACGTTAAAGGAGTTTATACAAGGGGATATGTTTCGGATCTCTGCTCTCCTGAATCTGGAAACATTGGAAAATCGCTCCATATATGGCAGCAATCAGAAATGGGAATACGTAGCATAATGCAGAAATTTGTGAATGTTGGAGATGTTATTTGTGATCCGTTTTGTGGATCTTCAACAACAGGTGTGATTGCGTTAGAAATGGAGTGTAATCAATATATCGGGATTGATAAAGAACAGACGTGTATAGATATATCGCGGTCCCGATTAATTGATAGGATAAAGGAACTTTCCAAAAAAGATAAAATTGCATAGGGACATTAGAATGAAAATCTCCTTGAACAACTATCCAATTCTAAGAAAAGTAAAAAATGGTTTACCTTTACATGAAAAGGATGGTATATGGGATATTCATAAAAATGGAATTGATAAAATTGAAAAACATGGTGCCTTTTATGATTATCTTTTTCAACATATATCTGCAGATGCTAAGACTAATAATAGCATAACATATATAAGTAGCAACATTTTGAAAATGATTGAAGAACAAAATATTCCTTCAAAACTGCTTTGTTTTCTAAATGAGATAGAAAATCATACTGGAATATTTCTTTTTAAAAACAAAACAAGTACCTTTTATAATATTGTAAATAATATTGCAAAAAGAGAAGTGACTGCATCATTCATGTTGTTTAATTATGAGACATTAATTTCATGCTCTACGATGATAATACCGTATTTAAAAGAAGATACAAATTCAGAATCATATAAGATTGAGATAACCTATAGTAACGATATGAGTTTTGATTTTAGAAATGTTAGAGATGTTGGTTCATTTTATTGCATAGTGACCTTTTTATTATTTAGAAAATTTGCAGACCATGAGTTTAAATTGATTGATGGTTTAAATAAAAAAAAGGAGGCTGTAAATGGGAGTGTTTATAAAAACGAATCGGAACTGCCAATAAATATTTTCGATTCACGGTGGTTTACTACGGTAATTCGGGATAATGGTTTCAATGTAAGTGGCCACTTTAGATTGCAGCCATGTGGGCCGGAAAAGTCTTTAAGAAAATTGATATGGATTAATGAATTTCAGAAACCATGGGTATGTTAGAAAAGCCGATATGCTGAAAGGACCTGATTTAAACACTGCTCCATGAAATGATTTAAACGAACAATCTGAAGGATCTGATTAGGTATTAATAGCAATTTTAAAGAACCAATCTCATCCTACTTTGAAATTTCTTCCAAAAATTCTTTTTTTCAATCAAATTGCCTGTTAAATGTGAAAATAATTGGTGAAAATACGTGTTTTAGAACACGAAACAGGGCGTATCTTTAGTTTTGAAAACAACTTACAGAGAAAAGTGTCAAAAATCCTTGT
>JAAZBG010000043.1 GCA_012513915.1 Fibrobacter sp. | reverse complement strand
TGAAAAGTACGAAGAAGAAAGTAGGTTATTAAAAGTTAAGATAAAAGACTTAGAAGAGTATTTAAAGAAAAATAAAGGTGGTGGTGTTTAATGGAATTCTATGTCAAACAATCTAAAACTGAATTGTCTCAAAGAAAGCTGGAAGGCTATTTAAAATTAGCAGAGGTTATTCAATGGGGCAGGATGCACCCCGTTAAATTTTCAGAAAGATTTTTGGGTATAGAATTTCTTTAACTAGACAATCAAAAATACGTATTTATGATGTCATGGGTAACACCTTTTAATGTTTGGTGTCAGTCAAGATCGAGTGGTAAAACTACATTGTTTGCTCCTTTTATCATGACAAAATCTATGCTTGTGCCAAATTATCAGACATATATAATTTCAGGGATTGGAAGTCAATCACAGGAAACATTTTTAAAGATTGAAAAAATAGCAAAAAAGGAAATATCATCATTTACAGGGTTGACAGATGTATTTTATAACGAAACGATTAAAAGTAGTGCAAATAGAGATGGTTTTACTCATAACCCTGCATCTTTTAAATATCAATTATTTAATAACTCGGCAACAAACTCACTTAACGGAAATGCGGAAGGAATTCGCTCAAAACGTGCCAATTTAATAGGTTTTGATGAAGGAGGTTTTATTCCTGCCGAATTATACGTTAGTGCAATGCCTTTTATCACTCAAGATAGTAACTTTAAACTTGGTGGAAATGTAGATATGTCTTTACTCCCTAAAGAATTTCCAAACCAAGTTATTATGGCAAGTTCGGCTTCAAGCACAGACACATATTTTTGGGAACGATATAAAGAATATTCTAAAAAGATGTTTTTGGGTGATAATAGATACTTTTGTGCTGATATAAATGCAGAAATTGTTTTAAATCCTACATATAATGGTAAAAAATATCCTGCTTTGCTTAGAAAAGAAGTTATTGACGATGCAATGAAAGATAATAAGGAAAAAGCCCTCAGAGAGTATTATAATAAGTTCTCGACAGAGGGCGGTGAGAATCAAGCTATAAAAAGGTCAGTCATAATTAGAAATAGCGAAACTAGAGTACCTATACTTTATAATGATGGAAATAAAAAATTTGTATTGGCATATGACCCTGCGAGAAGCTATGATGGTTCGGTTTGTATGGTTGGAGAAATATATTTAGACGAAGAAGTTGGCTATAAAATGAGAATTTGTAATGGCGTTAGTTTTGTAGATGTGTCTAAGAAAAAGAAAACTCCAATGAGAACGCCAGAACAAGTTGATTTTGTAAAGCAAATGCTTTTAGACTATAATGGTCAGCAATCTGCTGATTATGAAAATATAGAAGCAATCCTGATTGATGCGGGTGCAGGTGGTGGCGGTCATATATTAGCCGATTACTTTATGGAAGACTGGGTTGACCACCAAGGGAAGCCACATAAAGGGCTAATAGATAAAATTGAATCTTCTGATTATATTTCTAAATTTCCTAATGCCGTTGATAAATTAAAATTAATGAATCCTAAAAAATATAAAGTAGAAATGTATGATGCTTTAGTTGAAATGATGGGATTAGATTTAATTTCATTTACTGATGAGTATGATATGAAGGGATACTTAAATATTTTTGAGAATACCGAAATTGAATATCAAGACGAAAAAAATAATAAAAAGAAGGAAATTCAATCAAATGCAAAAGTACATAAATTATCATTTGATGAAGAATTGGCTTTAAAAAATATTGATTTGGCTAAAGAAGAATTGGTCAATATTTTTAGATATGATAATAAAAGTGGTAGCGTCCAATACGATTTAGCCCCTGATAAAAAATCAAAAATGCAAGACGATAGAGCTTATTGTTTGGCTATGCTTGGTTGGTACTTACAACAATTGAGAAGACAAAATATTGTAAATAGAAAAAATAATGATGCCGATTGGCTTTCTTACTGTTTCTATTAAACCAAAATATAAAAAAAGGAGGTGTGTGTAAAAGTGTCTCGACCTAAAAAAACTACCACTAATACTACAAAAAACACAATTAATGAAACAACACCTATAAATAATGAATATTATATTCCAAGAAATTATGCACGTAGTCAGGTTCAACCGATGTGGGCTTCAACAACAACTAATATTTCGACTGAGTATACAGTGGACAAAATACAAGGGTTTTTAAGAAACCCATATAAATCATATAAAAATTTACAACAGGCAGGAGAATATATATCTAATATTAATAGTGTCTATAATAATTATCTTGATTATTTTGCTGGTATTATGAGTTTTGATTATGTATTATATCCATTTGGTATTACGGAAAATAAAAGTACAATGTGGAATAGACTCTATGAATCTGCAAAGATAGTTTCTAAAATTCAACCTAAAAATATATTTCCTTGGATGCTTAAAATAGCATTACATCAGGGTGAAGCGTATTTTTATGACCTGTCTGACAATGAAAATACTATCATTGTAGAAATACCGAAAGAAGTATGCGTACTTTCTCATATAGATGATGATAATTTATGGAGATACTTTGTTGATGTTGCTTTGATAAATTCTGCCACTATAGAAGAATATCCAGAGGAAATACAAAATGCGTATCAAGACTATATAGATAATAAAAAGCCAAAGGGTAAGAGAACAGAAGGAGAATTAAAAGGCATTCCCTATTCTTATTATCAAGTAAGTAAAAGAGGGTTTTCAATATTTGCTCATATGGAAAAGAAACCACATGACTATCCTTATTTTTCTCATATGTTTTGCGATTTAACTTTTTTAAGCAATGATAAAGCGTATTTTAATGAGTTTATTAAAGATGACGCAATAAAAACCATCCATCAACGTGTTCCTATAGATAAGGATTCAGGCGTTCCTCTAATGCCAAAAGAAGTTATAGAAGCTTATCACAATTCAAGTAAAGAACACGTAGGTAAGAATATTTCTATTATGACTAATCCTTTTGAAGTTGAAGGTATTGCATTAGACAAAAACCAACAATCAGCATTAAATGTAGTTGAACATGATATAAATATAATTCAAAGTGACTCTGGTATTTCTAAAACAATATTTAATGCAGAAACGGTTAATGGACTAACATTTAGTACGGAAACTGATGCCGCTAGAATGTATCCTTTATTATATTTCTTTAATAATTTTATAAATTATAAAATAAAACAGAAAAAGTGTCAAGTAGAATTTTTACATACTAATATTTTTAACAGAGATGATAGACATGAGGAATACCGTACTGATTTACTTTCGGGAGGTTCAAGAAGTTTATTTATTTCAACATCAGGTATAGATTTGTATGGTTATTTAAATTTACTTGATGCTGAAAAACTACTTGACTTTGACGAAAAACTTGTTCCTAAGTTAAATGCTTCACAGGCTAATAATGATGATTTAAATGGTAGACCTCCAAAAGATGAAAAAGATAAGGAGGACTCAACTGTTTCGGTGGATGGCTATAAATAATAAGAAGGTGTAGAAGGATGAAATTTATTTATGTATTTAATGAAGAAGTGGCTGATGCCCTACGAGAAAAGGGGTTAATACAAATTAATCAAGTAACCATAGACGATAAAGTAGCTTTTGTCTTTGAAAATCGGAAAGATATTTTCATCGGTAAATATGAGAAGAATGAATTACTTTTGTCTAACAAATTATTTTTTAAATAAAGGGTATATTCCCTCTTTATTTATATATGGAATTTTTACAGAAGGTGGTGAATTTATTTGGACATTAAGAATATTAAGTATACTGCTTCTATTGATAAAGAATCTTTTGAAGTTTTAAACAGTGAGTTTACTAAGGCAAAAGCTTATATCTTATACTATGGTGAAAACCGTAATAAAAGCAAAATGTCAAAAGAAGCGGTAGAGAGTGCTATGACTTCTCTTTATAATATTCCTATTGTAGCAGAATGGATTGAGAAAAAGGAAGATTTTGGGACTCATGGTGGAAAAATTATTATATCTGATGAAGGGATTGAATACGTACAAACAACTAAACCCTATGGTGTTGTTCCAGAAAGTTGTAATCCAAGATGGGAAATGGTAGAAGATAAAGAATATTTAGTGGCTGACATAATTTTATGGAGTGGCAGATATTCTGAATTAGGTAAAACCATTGAAGAATTTAGCAATCAAAGTATGGAAATTAATGTAGTTGAAGGTAATTGGAGTGAAGAATCTGATGTTTATGACATACAGAAATTTGAGTTCTCGGCTTTATGTTTACTTGGTCAAGACGTAGAACCTTGTTTTGAAAATAGTAAAGTTATTTCTTATTCTCTTGATGAGTTTAAAGAAGAAATGAACGAAATGATTAAAAAATACAAGGAATTTATGTCTGCTGATGCAAAACCAGAACCAGAAACTCATGAGAAATTATCTTTTTCAGTTACATATCGCCAAAAACGTGAAGCTTTACAAAACGCATTAGCCCCTATTGTTGTCAAAGATGAAGAAGATAAGACGGTTGAAGAAACTTATTATTGGATTGAAGACTTTGATGACCAATACGTTTATGTAGAGAAAAGCTATTGGACTCCCGATAATTATGAGCGTGAATATGGCAGATTTACATACACTTTTGATGAAACTAATTTAACAGCTACTATTGGAAATGATTTTGAAAAGATGCTTTTGGTGTGGTTAACAGAAGCGGAGAATCAAGAAATTCAAGACCAAAGAACACAAGTTATGACTCTTGAAAAAGAAAGGCATGATTTATTAAAGGAAATTGAAGATTATAAACTTACTATTGAACAAAATAATAATATAATTTCCGAACTCCAAAACTTTAAAAATAAAGTTGAGGTAGAGATAAAACAATCTCAAGTTGATGAAATCATATCTGATTTTGAATCAATTTTAAAAGATTGTGATGGGTTTATTAAGATTAAAGAAAAAGCAATGGATATGGAAATTGAAGACTTGGAAAAAGAGCTATATGCTCTTGAAGGTAAGATGAAACATAGTAAATCAACAAAATCTACTAAGAAAGTAACCACATTTAGTAGAGTTAGTGTTGATATAGATGAAAATGAGACAAAACCAAAAACAAATTATTATGGTAATGCTCAAAAATATTTGGATAATTAAGGAGGAAATTTTTTATGGCAAATTTAATGATTCTTTCAAAAGTGAAAGCTACAGCACACTACGCTGATTGTGTAGCCCCTGCTGGTGTAACTAACGGAAATTTTGTAGCTCTTGGAGCGCAGAATGCAGATAAAACTTATGCTTGTGCCGCACCTGCCGCTACTACAAGTAAGGGTGTAAATATTGTATGTGATATTCCTATCAGCTATGAAGTAGAAAAACTCGAAAATGATTTTACTATCGCTACTGGTGCTATTATTAGAACTCGTACCCCTGAAATTGGTGACGTTGAGTGCTATCCTGTTGCTAACTTTACTGCAACTGTAGCCGCCGCCAAAGGTAAATTTATAATTATTGATGCCGACGCATTAAAGGGTGAGATTGTATCCTCTATTGCTGGAACAGAGTCTTTGGTTTATATAATTGACGAAGTATTCACAAAAGCTGGCGTTTCAATGTTAAAAATGAGATGTATAAATGTGTAACAAACTATAATATAAAAGGGAGGATTAAAATATGAAAAGTTTTGTAATG
Organism: Fibrobacter sp.; assembly: GCA_012513915.1. GTDB lineage: Bacteria > Fibrobacterota > Chitinivibrionia > Chitinivibrionales > Chitinispirillaceae > JAAZBG01. The sequence continues at coordinate 731 of JAAZBG010000043.1, read as the reverse complement.
ACTGATAACCAGAAGCTTGCTTTTGATGCGGCTAATGGTATTACTAGAGAAGGATATACAAAAGAACAATTAAACGAAGCGGTCAGAAATGCTGTTCGTGATGCTTGTGGTGGCGAATGGAACTATTACAAGTTTATGGAAAATAGATATAAAGTATTTGCAATTATGGCTGAAATATTGCCTGTTTCTATGCATACAACTCTTGCTGGAAAATTTGACTCTTTTGCGGAGTTTAAGGATGAAGCACTTTATGACAAACCCTACTTCTTTGTTGAAGATAATACCGTATATCCTGTTTATACAACCGCTAGAGGAAATGGCGATATTGAAAGACAAAAAATTGTAGACAGAAACTTCACCATAGCTACTGTTCCTAAATCAATTAAGTTCTATGATGAGCTTGACGCATTTATGGCAGGTAAAATGGATATGGCTCGTTTAAATGAGAAAGCTTCTACTGCCTTTTCCGCTTATGTTGGCGAACTTATTTCTGATACAATTTATAATTCATATGCCGCAGTAGGTACTAACTTTAGGAATACTGGTGCTTTTGATACCGCTACATTTTCTACTCTTTGTGACCATGTAAAAGCCGCTTCTAATGTTGATGCAGTACAAATTTTTGGTACAACTGCCGCACTTGGGAATATAGCTGACGGATTTGGTTATTCTGATTCTGCAAGAGATAAGGCTAATTCATTTGGATATTACGGTGAGTATAGAGGTTCTTC
>JAAZBG010000005.1 GCA_012513915.1 Fibrobacter sp. | reverse complement strand
TTTATTTTACCACAGAGAACACGGAGGACACAGAGATAAGATTTTTTAAGATTTTAAAACCAAATCTTTATTCCCTCTGTGTTCTCTGTGTCCTCTGTGGTTTATTTTAATCTATCAACCTTAGCAAATGCCTCTTTTTACCCGCAAATACCAATTACAAAGCGACCCGCTTTATTCCGTTTTTAATTAACCGAGTATTGAAATTGACAATTAAGCCAAGCTTCTTATGTGATAACTTCAGATAGGTAATAATTTGAGACATATGTATATCTGTAATGTATTCAACTGATTTTAATTCGATTATCAGATCGTTTTCGATGATCATATCTATTCTATATCCACAATCGAGCTTAATCCCTTTATACATAACCGGCATCGATTTTTGAAGTTCAAATCTGATGCTGTTAATAGTCAATTCATGAGCAAGACATTGTTCATAGGTTGATTCCAGTAATCCAGGTCCTAAATGCTTATGAACTTCAATAATGCAACCAATTACTTTTTCTGTTAAACCATTAATGTCAATTGTCGTTTCCACGCTACACCCCAGCCCTTTATCTACAATAAATTTTAACAAAAAACTACATAGGTGCAAAAACTTTAATTTTACCACAGAGAACACTGAGGACACGGAGATAAGAATTTTAAGGTTTTAAAACCCAACCTTTTCTTCCCTCTGTGTTCTCAGTGTCCTCTGTGGTTTATTTTTCGCTATCAACCTTAACATCCATCTCTTTTTGTCAGCATGCGCTACTACTACATTAACAAAGCAAATATTTACACAAGACTCTTTATTTTACCACAGAGAACACTGAGGACACGGAGATAAGAATTTTAAGGTTTTAAAACCCAACCTTTTCTTCCCTCTGTGTTCTCAGTGTTCTCTGTGGTTTATTTATAATCTGCCAACCTCATCAAATGTTTCCTTTTACCCACGAATACCAATTAATTAACCACAACGTAGTATCCACATGTTTTGGGGCGAATGAAACAACAAACTATCAGTCCCCAAACATACATTTTGTTATTTTTCGGGACTCCTGAATACAACTTTTATCAGTCCCGAAATCAACATCTGACGAGTGACAGCGTTAAAAAATATCAAAAAACCGAAGAGTTCCTTTTGAAACTTGTCACTCGTTACGCGTCACTTGTCTATTGCAGAACTTCCCGGAAACAAAACTTGCATTTAATTTTTTGAAGAGATTGACCTCACCCCCCCGGCCCCCTCTCCCACGAAGCGAGGGGGAGACGGATTGATAAAATCATATTCATACTTATTTTATTAATCATATTTTACAATGTAACAATAATATAAAATTCACATTTCACTCCTGCTCCTCCTCGCCTCGTGGGACGATGCATCGAAGTGGTCGAAGAACCAGAGGGGGTTGGGGGGTGAGGTTTTATCCGTCAAAAGCCCGAACACACCAACAATCATCTCTTTTTGTCAGCACAAGCAACTGTTACATAAAAGTAATTAATACTTACATATGGTTTTTTATTTTTCCACAAAGAAACCAATAATACTGTTTCAAATTCCAGAATCTTCGAAATAATACTTTTCCCCTATTTCGAAAACTCTTTTCCCGGATATATCATGCCTGGGGATATGAACTATTAAATAACAAAACAATCAATATATTTTGGTCGAAGGATTGTTTTTATTAGACATAACTAATACTTTTGCCAATTTACGTAATTTTATTAACTATATCTAACATGCGATGAGCATGGGTATTTAAACAACTAATTCCTGATGATTTAGTGACGAGGTAAAATACTTGTCACCCGTTACGCGTCACTCGTCACTTCCCCTATTATGTAATGGTCTTGCTTACTGTAATAATTACAGATCTGCTTCGGTTATTTCTGCAAGTTTCATTAAATTCTTTTGCAGACCAATTTTGAGAGAATCGTTTTTATGAATTGGAATTGTTATTCTGGCAGGATTTCCGGATTTGCAGTAAACATGGTGACTTCCATTTACTCGTTTACATTCCCATCCCTTTTTTTCTAATATTTTTGCGAATTCCTTACCGGAAACGATCTTCATATTGCAACCTCTAATACACGGTCATGTTCAGATGTCTCAATTGTATCAATATCAACAGACAATGCAGCTTCGACAGCTTCATAAAGATTCATGAGCAGTTCTTCAAACGTCTCACCCTGCGTACAACATCCGGGAATCGCAGGAACCTCCGCCCAAAAACCACCTTCTTCAGCTTCATGCACTACGATTTTTATTTTCATTCTTTATCCCTTTTAAAAGTTCTATTCCATTAATAAATATACTTTATATTAAATGACTTGTACACTCGGCCTTTATTTGTAATCCATCACTTATCACTTCCCCTGCCTCTCTGTGGTTAATCTTAAAGAGAGTGACAGGTAACAAATAACAAGCAAAACATCCGAAACCTTAGTTTTTTTAAACCTGTCACCCGTTACGCGTCACTTGTCACCACTTCCCCAGGTACCCTAACCGCAGAATATTATAATATTTTGCGGTTACGATTGCGTTTTATTATGTTTTTTTCTACGGTTAGCCTACATTACCTACAGATAATACCGCTGTTTTGTTTGTTCATCCTGAGACCTCACCCCCCGGCCCCCTCTCCCACGAGGAGAGGGGGTGGCGGATTAATAAAACATATTTTTTACCTATTGAACTATTTGAAATTACCAATTTGACATATTGGACATAATTCACATTTTACTCCTGCCCCCCTCGCCTCGTGGGAGAGGGGGTTGGGGGGTGAGGTCTTATCCGTCAAAAGCCCGAACACACCAACATCCATCTCTTTTTTTCAGCACAAGCTACTGTTAAATAAAGACATTTAGTATTTACACAAGGTTTTTTATTTTACCATCCCGCTTTTCGGGACAGGCAAGAACACGGAGTTAAGAATTTTAAGGTTTTAAAAATCAATCTTTTCTTCTCTCTGTGTTCTCTGTGTCCTCTGTGTCCTCTGTGGTTAATCTTACTCAATCAACCTTAACAACCATCTCTTTTTGTCAACACAAGCTTCTAATACTCCCACTCGTCTCCAACCATTTGAAGTGGAAGAGCTGTTATATTTTTAGCAAGTGAGTATTTTTCTTCCCCGGCATGAACAACCCATAAATGCTCCAGTTCCAGTTCTTCACAAGCGATTTTCATTGACTGCGTGATTATTGGACTTCCACTATATTTGAACTCAACACCCCAGTTCTTACCTGAATGCTGCCACATAAGGTCCAGTTCAGAACCACTATGAACAGCCCAGAACCATAAAGACTGATATGGAACGCCGGTAGCCCTTGCTACTTCCTCAAGCGCATACCCCTCCCATGATGCTCCTAATTTCGGGTGTGACTGAAGATTTTCGAATGTATCAATTGACTGAAGCGAATGAAACACTCCGCTATCCCGGAGGTATATTTTAGGGCTTTTAACAAGCCGCTTACTTGTATTGTTAAACCAGGGTCGAAGCACTCTGACAAGTAACGCACCCTCTAATATATCAAGATACCGGCGGGCGGTTGCATCAGACATATCCATCGACCGCCCGATTTCAGATGCATTAAAAACCTGACCATGGTAATGCGACAGCATTATCCAGAATCGCCTGAGTGATCGTGATGGAATATTCATACCTAAACGTGGAAGGTCCCGTTCAAGAAACGTGGCTATATAATTCTCAAGCCAGTTTTTGCTGATTTTGTCTGTCTTCGCAGTAAACGATCTTGGTAATCCGCCACGAAGCCAATGTGTTTGGATACTTTGAGCACCAGTTTCGGAAAGCCGCAATCCACCCAGCTCTATATACGCAATTCGACCAGCGAGTGACTCGCTGCTTCCATTAATCAGAGCACCGGATGCACTTCCTAACAATATATATTTCTGATCTGGTATTGAATCAACAAGATAACGTATCAGAGAAAACAGTTCCGGTTTCTCCTGAACCTCATCAATTACAATCAACCCTTTGCACTTCTCCAGCAACAATTGAGGGTCAGCCATACGAACAAGATCACGTGGATTTTCCAGATCAAAACGATGATCTGCACCTACCAGTGATGCAAGTGTTGTTTTACCACATTGCCTCGGCCCAACAATCGCCGTAACAGGATTATTTTCAATTGATTGTTTTAATCTAAGTAATTCAAAATTTCGTTGTATCATACTTACAATATACATGAAAATTCGACATACAATATCGAATTTTCATGTATTTTTAAAAGATAGTTGCGACGGTTTCCTAAAAGGCATTACCTATTTACACAAGGTTCTTTATTTTACCATCCCGCATTTCGGGACAGGCAAGAACACAGAGATAAAAATTTTTAAGGTTTTAAAACACAATCTTTTCCTTTCCTCTTTGTTCTCTGTGTCCTCTATGGTTTATTGAATCGCTACAACCTTAACAACGATCTCCCTCAGCAACCAATACATCAATTTTCTTCAAATATTCATTCATCAGATTACCATGATGTAAAAACTGCTTATGCAATGTAAATCCGCACCTGGCATAAAAGGTATTTGATATATTGTCTTTTGAAAAAGTTACTACCTTGTATGATGAAACGCCATTCTGACGGAAAAACAGTTCCAGTTCAGTAATTAGTTTTTTCCCGGTTCCTTTACCCCGCTGTGATGAATCAACCGCAATGGAGAGCAATTCTGAAGAGGGTGACGAGTGACTGGTGACCAGTGACGGGCCGGAGTTCGTGTTATCTGCCTGTTCGTTTTTTGATTTTTTTTTCGCAAATCCGTACCATGCTGTTTCGATAAGTTTTCTGACCGTTGTTATACTTAATAAATGCGGTAGAATATACCAAATAAGCGGTATCGCAGATCGCAGGAACACCTTTTTATACATCGATCCAACCGACACTGCGCCTGCAACAAATCCGCAGACATTATTATTTTCATCAAGCGCGACAAGAACCGTTGAGCCTTTACACCGAGCGATTGACTTGTACAATGTCGCAAGAAACGGTAATGGCAGGGTCGATAAAAACCCTGTCGTTATTGATGCGGCATGTAGACGGGCGGCTGATTTAAAATGTTTTTTTGATGCTTTTGTTATATTCATACTTTTACCTCACCCCCCGACCCCCTCTCCCATGAGGAGAAGGGGAGGCGGATTGATAAAAAATAATTTTTTACCTATTGCACTATTTAAAATTACAATTTTGATAATTTGGACATATCTCATCATTCATTCCTACCCCCCCTCGCCTCATGGGAGAGGGGGCTGGGGGGTGAGGTCACTTGCGAAGCCAGTTTTTCACCAATCTTCATAAGTACACTTTTAATTGTCTTTTCTATTTCATCATTAGTAATTCTCATTACAGAAATCCCATACGCTTTGTAAACATCATCTTTATGTTTATCTGTTTTTTTCTGTTCGACGGTTTCATGGACAGAACCATCTACCTCTAAAACAAGTTTCGCCTTTTCACAATAAAAATCGGCTATGAACCCTGCAATTACCTGCTGCCGGCGAAATTTATATCCATTAAGCTGATTGTTTCTCAAATGTGCCCAAAGTATTTCTTCCGATAGTGTCATGTCTTTTCGTAAATCTCTGGAAAAAGATCGTTTTGATTCACTGACTGGTTGTAAACGGATAAGGCCGCTGTTTTGTTTGGTCATCTTGAGACCTCACCCCCCGGCCCCCTCTCCCATGAGGAGAGGGGGAGGCGGATTGATAAAACACATTTTTTTCCTATTACACTATTTGAAATTACCAATTGACATATTGGACATATCTCATCATTCATTCCTACACCCCCTCGCTCCGCGGGAGAGGGGGCCGGGGGGAGAGGTCAAGTCTCTTCAAATATTCCCGTGCCAGCACTTCACGATCAAAATGCTCTTTTGCATAGGTATAGCCATTGTCACCATGCTCTTTTACACGTGATGGATTGCCTAAGTATAAACGGATTTTTTCTGCGAAATCAGCTGGGTTTTCAGGCTCAACATAGTATCCGCAGTTTGCAGTTTCTACAAGCTCTCTTGACACGCCATCAATTGCCATCAGCACCGGTTTCCTGCATGCCATGTAGTCAAATGTTTTGTTTGAATAGACAGTTTTAAAGGTATCAACTTTTTTCAGTACCGACGCTCCAGCATCCGATGCGCAGATATATTCAAACACCCGCTCCTTTGATACCGGGTCAACGAATTTTACAGAGTTATCTAATTCTCTTTTTGTACACTCATCCTTCAGCCACTGTTTCTGCATACCGGCACCAATCAGCATAAAAACGACATTGGTATCTTTAAGCAACTCTGCCGTGTCAAGTATTTGCTGAAGATGATTTGCAACACCATGTGCACCGACATAGGTTACAACAAATTTATCGTGCACACCCAATTCTTTTCTGAATGCCACATTGTCAAACGAACTGATCACCTTTTCACTTATTGAAAAATCTGCAGCATTGGGAATCATCAGCACTTTTGATTCTGGCAGGTGTTTCTTTTCAATCAGTATTTTTTTAAATGCCGGAGTAAGCGCGTTAACTATCCGGGCATTTTTATATGCCTGTTTCTCAAGCCAGTAGGCAAGTTTTATCAGAGGTTTACTCGTTAAGACTCCAGTATCAATGGCTGACTCAGGCCACAAATCCCTTACCTCAAAAACAAAGGGTGTACGTTTTATCTTTGATGCAATAATACCGGTAATTGCGACAAACAGCGGTGGTGATGTAACAAGGATTATGTCAAATTTACTTTTAAGACGCAGAATACAGACCAGACTTGACATAACAAATGAGAAATATGCCCACAATCTGCCGATAAAACTTTTATTGTACGCTTCCGAAACATGACACCGATATACCGTTATACCGTCTGACACCTTTTCCTTTACAATAAACTTACCCTTATACTGAGGATACTTTTCCCCTGTTGTATAATGGACCATTCCGGAAACAACCGTAATAGTGTTTCCCTCTTTTTCCCAGATCCGTGTCATTTCATTAAATCGGGAACCGCCGCCATCACCTTTTTCCAGAAAATATTGATGAATCAATAATATGTTCAAAATATATACCTGCCTATTTCATGTTCTATTGATATATGATATAGTAGTGTCCTGAATTCAGGATGTGTTGATTCAAACACGACTTTTTTCGCGTTCTCCTTTACACCATAATACTCTGAATACCAACTATCCTTTATTATTGGTACAAGTTCTTTCTTATTTGAAACTGATCTTAATTTAAATCCACTCTCTAAAAAATCATCTGCTATATTCCAGTGTTGTGAAAACAAATGACTATCAGCGTTTGTAATGAGATCATCAATCTGCCACAATGGCATATTTTTATAGGCTTTTACCGATCGTTTGTGGAAGATGTCTTTTGTTATCTGTTTGAAAGCATTGATTGTTCCGGTAAATTGCAAGCTGTCCTGATTATCAACACACTCAGCGTTAATCGCCTGCGACCAACCGTACCATATAAACCGCTGCCCCTTTTGCATTTGATCACACTGATCAATCATAACTGTATTGTGTCCTGCAGTACCGAAGAAAAAGCTGCTGTATTCTTTTTCGGTGTTGTATTTATAGGTGCCGGCATCGCGAACAAGGTTCTTCCCCTGATACCATATATCAATATGTAAATTATCTGCATGATACGGACGATGCCGGTAATATGCGCACCGGATAAATGTTTTAGAATCGCCAGTATTGAGTATGTAATATCCACCTTCTGTAAACTTATACGTTTCGGAAACACTTGTACTCTTTGCATTGGTCTTTACGTTCTGATTCATGGAACTATGATCAAACCAGAAGCAATCCTCCTTTATATCACTCTGCTCGTACAGATGTTCTGCAGTAAGCACATAATGGAGAGCATTTATCTGCGGCCGGAAATCCCGCGGTTCGCAACTATTAAGCGGAAAGAAAAGAGCGCTGTCATTTGCTCCCCAGTTTGGTACAAATCCATTCTGAGGACATACAAATTTACTTATAAAATCTACAGAAGTTCTTAACCTGGCACTGAGCATTTCACTGAATACAATTTTTTTATATTTTGCAACAGTATATGCCACTGTATAAAGCTGCAGTACAACCCTCTGATAATTAAATGAGTGCTGAATATAGGAACCATCATTATATATCTGGTACAACCCTTCCTCTTCAAGATACCGTTTTCCTTTATGTACCCACCGTGATGATTCAGGAAAATCGGGAAACAACAGACCAACAACAAAAAGACACAACGACTCTGTTATCGCATGATTGTTTCGCACTGCTATCTTTGAAAACAGGATGTTCTTTTCAACATGAATCGTCTGCCAGTAGATCGAATTGACTATTTTGTCAAATATATCATCAGACAAGCTGCCACTATCGCGATAAAAACACAATGCACTAATCCAGTTTATTATACGAAGTGATATCTCCTGACTGCATTTATAATGCGACCCGCAATTATATGTTGTTGAATCGATCCATGAAATGATATTTTTCCAGACCATGTCAGAATTGTCTTCACTGAATGCCTGATCATACCGTAAAATCGACAGCAGCCAGGCAAAGCGGGCTTTTTCCCAAACATATTTTATATCACCCTGTGATGCACTTAAATCTTTGACTTTTGTCCAGTGACAATTGCTGTCGAAGCGAAATCCGTTTTCCGGATTAGTAAACCAGTCATCCGCAGCAGATTTTATCCATATATGAGTAAAGTAACATATCTCCCCGGAACTGATTCTTTCGAAATCTGCCTTCAGTTTATTTTTCTGTCCGTCGGTATACCCGACGTTCCCGGAATAGCGTTCAAAAAACGGAATTTTATTTTGACGCCAGGTTTCAAACGTAATACATTTTCTTAACGGTACACGAGTTGGGTATAATCTTTTCAGTAAACCGGACCTTACCATTGATTCGTGATATGCCCTGAAGATACAGTAGCGGATACCCATTTGACGTAGTAGTGAAACAGCAGCGGTTATTCTCATAGTTGTCAGGTTCTTCCGGGGAATTTGCGGGGGCAAACATTGCCCCCTTGTCAGTATATCACGCAAGATAGATCGGTGCAAATATGTTTGCTATACATATTAAGAAACTATGAATATGTTGTCCCTACGGGACAAAGACTTTTGTTTATTATAGATTTTCTATAAATATGCTGTCCCTCCGGGACAAAAAAAGAATCATCCATTAAAATCATAACAATTATGATCTTCTTATCCATTTTTTGTCTGATCCCAGCGGGATCAAATATTTATAGATTACATGACAAAAAAACATTCCAAGTCCCGTAGGGATGATATATTTATTGTACAGCACATAAGAAACACATAGTTGCTATTAATTACCAGACACTGGATACATCAACCCATGTTTTCTTTAACAGCGATTCCACGGCAGCAATTGACGCCTCAGTTACATTGAGATGTTCCTGAATGCTGTTTTTTAGTTTTCCGTTTCCGTGAAGAAACTGAACATAGCTTCTGAATTGCTCACCATGACCTTTATTTACAGTAAGTGAATTTTTACTGAAACTCTTTTTCCCGTACACCTTAAGATTTCTAAAATTTGACAGCTCAATCACGTTGCCATTGTAAAATACCTGAACATTCTCTTTAGGATATTGCTTATTCCCGTTTGCAAAATAATTAATTACCCCGTTACTACCATTTTTACTTTTCAGTACTATTGACACATTGTCTGATAAGAGATCGGTCTCTGTACCCATGCTTGATGCACATACGGAAACAACCGGAGATCCACATAAATACGTAAACAGATCGATACAATGGCATGCTTCACCAATAATACGGCCGCCTTCAGAGGCTGTCTGCAACCAGTGGTTTGATGGAATAAAACCGGCATTCATTGTGTACACCACACTCATCTGCGAAGGCGTTCCACCAAGAATATTCTTTATACTGTCAACAAGCGGACTGTACCTACGATTGAAACCAACAGTCAATGAAACATCCCGTTCTTTGGAAAAAAATGTTTCGATCTGCGCAAGCTGTTCACGGTTAATCGCCAGAGGTTTTTCTAAAAAAACATGTTTGCCCTTTTCCAACGCCTTTAAACTCAAATGGGTATGCGAACTGTGCCGTGTTGTAATAATAACACTTTTTACACTGTCATCATTCAATATTTTCTCTGTATCAGTTGTACAATAAGGTATACCGAACCGTTTTGCAAGGTACGGGCCATACACACCAGTCTGACTGCAGATATACTTTACCGGTGTACCATTCTTTTTAAGTGCAGGAAGCAGTGTCGCTTTTGTAAAATTGCCGGACCCGATAATTGCCAGTTCTCCGCCGGTTGTACCCACGTTTCCGGCAGGTACGATCTGAAGCGTTTTCTGCTCTTTGTCAATCTCATTTTCTGGATATTTGATTATTGTGGCAATCGAGTGTGCCTGCCCGAGTGCATCGTATGTTGCCGGTGCATCTGCAAAAAGTATTCTGTTTGTGATAAGCGGCTTTACATTAAGCTGACCATTTGCTATGCATTGCAGTACTGCGTCAAAGTTTCTCTGCTCGGTCCACCGTACAAACGGTAGCGGATAATCATTTCCTGCATTTTCATAAGCAGGATCATATCTGCCCGGACCATAGGAACATGAGACCTGAAACGACAACTCCTTTTCGTAAAATTCAGAGCGGCTGATATGAAGTGGTATTACCCCAACAAGTATGATTCGCCCGCGCTTTCTGCTCATTCGTGCAGCCTGCGAAAGTATCTGTTCTGATGCACTTGACGCAGTAATAATTACATAATCGGCTCCCACGCCGCCGGTCAGCTCAAGCACCGGCTGCACCGGATCGTTACACGACATCGCTTCAATCCCGAATGTCTTTGCGAGAGCGACTTTGTTACTGTCAAGATCAAATGCAATAACCCGTGAGCCATTTGCTTTGGCCAGTTGAGCAGTCAGTTGACCAATCAGACCAAGCCCTATTACCACTGCAGTTTCTCCAAGCGTCGGTGATGCAAGCCTTATCCCCTGAAGACCGATCGAGCCTGCAACAGTAAATGCAGCCTCTTCGAAGGTAACGTTATCAGGAATTTTTGAGACCAGATTTTTCGAGACCGAAACGACTTCAGCATGAGGTCCATTGGATATCACACGATCACCGATACCAATTCCGCTTACACCATCACCCGTCTCGAGGACAACACCTGCATTACAATAGCCAAGCGGTAGAGGTTCATCAAGTTTGGCGCTGACTGCCTGAAATGTCGCGATTACGCCATCCGATTTTACTTTGTCAAGAGTCTGTTTTACCTTTTCCGGCTGCTGACGTGCCTTGTCAACAAGACTTGATTTACTGAATTCAACAAGCATTTTTTCAGTACCAAGAGAGATAAGGCTTGTACGTGTTTGAATAACAAGAGATCCTCTTTTACACTGCGGGAATGGACAATCGACTAGTTCGGTTTTACCGTTTTTTAGATTCTGGAAGAGTTGTTTCATAACTATTAATGACTCGTTTTTAAACTAATTAAGTTAATTTGCTTTCATCAAAATCAGAAATTACTAATTTTATTTTACCCCGTGTTGTTCTTTCTACATGTTCAACTTTTTCGAATTTTATTTCTATTGAATTTCCGACTCGCTCTCTCAACTTTGCTTCTACACTTTTAACATTTTCTTCGCGCCAATCAATTGAAGGAACATACCGTACAGTTAATGCACCTGTGTAATCTTGATAAATTTGAGCTTCGGCAAGCCCTGGAGTAGAATGAAAAGGGCTTGCTAATGTTGCAACCTTTTTTCCACCAGGTAATACTATATAATCTGTATAACGGCCATCTAACTTTTCTACAAGACGTCCTAACCTGCCACATTGACAATTACCATCTTTTAATGTAACAAGATCACCTGTAGTATACCTTAACAATGTAATTGCCTCATTTGTATAGGGGGTTCCAACAATTGTAAATTCTCCAGTATCACTCTTAACGTACTCGACATAACTAAAATCCTCGTCAGTATGGAGATTACCATTTGGACATTCTGATATGTTAGCAACCGCCTCAGCTAAACCATAATGTTGAACTGGCTTTAAACCAAAAGCTTGCTTCATTGTATCACTTTGCCAAGGTTGAACGTTTTCTGAACCGACAGTAAGCCACTTTAAATCGTAATCAAGTTTCAATCCCTGGCATAACATATTTGATGCGAGTAAAGAAATTGCAGATGTATTACCATGTAACCATTGTGGTTTGAATTTATTTAGTGCATAAACATATTGTTTTGTATTATTTGCTGAGATATGATAACCACTAAATCTTATTTCTTTACCAGCATAATTAATTCTCCAAAACCGATGATTCTCATTATGAGGAACTATCGGAGTAGATGCAAAAAGTCCACACCAGGTGTTTCTATTTATACCATGCCAACTTCGATATCTCCACCATACAGCCCATTGATCTGGCTCAACGTTATTAGATATTGGTATAGAAAGTGATTTTCCAGTAGTTCCAGATGTACTGATTACAGTATCGGTTCGCATATGCGGTCGAAATCTAAATTCATCAATTCTATTTCGAATCTCATCCTTAGTAATTATTGGTATTTTACAGAATTTTTCAGGTTCCAGAAAATCCTGCCAATTTGCATTCATAGATTTGAATAAATTGCTATAATAAATTGTGCGTGATGCACGCTCTAATGCAATACTCAGTTGACTTTTTTTAAACTTATTTAAATTTTCTATATCGTATTTTTGTCGCTCTAAGTATTCTTGAAATTTTTCTTTATATATGCGATTATAACGCATACTGTTTAGCTTTAAACCTTGCAAAGAAACCAATATGTCCTGGAGATAAGAAGGGCAAGACATATAAATTTTATTAAAATTCATAACAACCTCAAATCAATTTTTATTAGTTATCTATCGGTTCTTCCACTATGTAATATTGCTTTACATGAATGTGTACCTACAACCTTTTCATAATTTTCAATCTGTCTTGATACTCCACCTGAAATTCTTATGTGATCCACTAACAAACATTACTCAAATATTTTAAGGTATTCATCAACATTGTTATTTTTTTCAATCCATTCTATCGCATAGTCATGAATGGCTTGTCTCCACAGTCTGTACTCGGGTTCTTTTTTTTGTGCGACAAATTTGATTGCATTCACATAATTTTCTTTACATGCAAGAGGTAAATCATATCCAACATTTTTCTCTTGTAAGTTCCTCCAGGGTGTCTGATCACTTATCAGAACAGGCGTTCCTGAATAAAGCGATTCAATTATTGAATGGCAAAAATTTTCGCCAAGAGTAGGTAAAAAGAACAGATCATACTTTTGGAATGTTTCAACAACAGAAGAATGCTTTATTGCACCTTTATATTCAACTTTAATATTTGCCGGCAATTCTTTTATCGCATTTACTACACGTTCATAATAAATCTGGTCATCAATCGCTCCGTAAATGTCAAACGTGACAGTAATAGTCCCTGGAATCATTTTAAATACATCAAAGCAGTAAAGCATATTTTTCATTTTTGTAATTCGTGCAATAAAAGCAATTTTCACTACACCGTTTTCTTTATCTGTCCAGTTATCTGGATTAATTTTTTCCGAAAAATCCACCAGATCATTCTTCAATGTTATGTGTACACCTGCAAATTTTTTCTGAATATTTTTAAATTCATCTTCTGAAGTTGCATGCCATTTAATTTTTTTATACAGCCGTAAAGCACGCAGGTAAAAAAGGTACAACGCCTTTTTTTTAGCACTTATTTTCAACGCACCACTGGAAAATTCACCTCGTGGTGCAAGAACGACTTTGTCAAGTTTACTCATCAGCATAATGACAAACAGTGGCAAAATACTGAAACGATAACAATACAATGAATTCAGATATAGTATATCAGGATCTACCTGTTTGATTAATTTCATCAACTTTACAATAGAATACCATTTCCAGGGAGCATAAAAAACATTTTCATTTCCAAGTTTTCCCCATTTACATGGTACTATACCTGGATAACAGGATGTGTCCTGATAATCTCTGTCACTGGTAACAACATAGCAATTATAATGTTTAGAAAGTAATCGGGTCAGATTAAAGACACTTCTTACCGTTCCACCTGCTTTATGTGCAGGATAATAATATGCCGAAAATATTAAGACTTTTTTGTTAGACTTTTCATTAATCATGTTTTTTACTATCTAAATCATGACACATTATTTGTTTTAAAAGAAGTTTTTATAAAATACTTTTTGGAACTAATAGCGCCATGATCCCCTTTCTATTTGTAAACGATCTGAATATTCCCTCATTATTCCTGTAGCGATTACTATTGTACCAGTTCAATCGTAATGCATTCAAATTATTGAATTAGTGTGTTTCTGTATTGTAAAGACAAGATAATGGAATAATTTGACCACACCACATGTTAGTGGTCCCGGTTTCAAAAGTCTGTGCTCCTCAATATGTCGGCTCAAATTTCTTACTGCAAGGGATTCGTTGTGTTTTAAAAATATACTGCTTGTCACCTTTAACTTTTTGAATCTGCTATTTGGATTAAATGCCATTTTTTGGAAAAGGTCAAGATCACCGCATATACGAAATCTTTCAAAATTAAACCCTCCCACTTTAAAATAGAGTTCTCGTGTATACATTGAGCTAGGTTGAACAAAAGGCATTATTCCACTTTTGAGAAATAGTTTTCCAAATGGTACTGCAGGTCTTTGGACAAATCTACCGTGTTCAGTAAAATTGAACAGCGAATCCGAATAGATGAGATCAATTGGTTCGTTAACAATGGTATTATACATTCGCTCAAATCCTTCAACAATTATCTGATCATCAGCATTGATATAGCACAAAACTTTACCTTTTGAGTGTTCAATCCCCTGCGCAATAGCCCCATACATTCCAGTATTGGCTTTTTGTTTAAGAAGCAATACATCATTGAATTTACTCACGATTTTTATTGTGCCATCAGTTGAAGATCCATCTACAATTATGTGCTCATAGGGAATTGAAAGCTTTTTGATTGATCTGATATTATCCTCAATGAAACGTTCTCCATTAAGCACGGGGGTTATTATACTTAGCACTTCGTCATTCCTTGATATTTTTCAAATACAAATTTATCTATAGGTCTTATCTTTTTCTGATTTGGCTCATAGAAATTGTTATTTTGGTTGTTAGTATTGCACGAACTGTTTGATATGCTTTTTGACAATTGCAGCTTAAAGTATCCAATAGATATGCCAATTAACATAAAATATAATGCATCGTAGATAATTAAAAAGATTAGTGAATGAATAATAATTGTTTGAAATGAAAATTTATATTTACGTGATGCATTTATAATCCGGAACATAAAAAGCACTATCAAAAAAAGTCCGATTAAGCCGCTACGTGCAAACACATTAATTGCACCGGTATGAGGTACGCTATTAATTTGATTCTTGTATATTGTCTTATCCCTTCGAGAGAGATAGTTTGATGCAGGAATACTTATGAGATTAGGTCCGGTACCGGTCACTGCGTAAATTTTGTTATTATAGAGGAAATTCATTGCAGCCCGATCGAATACTTCCAGTCGGGTAAAAAGTACCGGCTCATTATTAATTCTGTCTTCTTCATTGCCCTTACTTATTTTGTCGATCCTACTCTGGACATTACTGTCAAATTTTATAAAAGTATTTATATTTGCGAAATATAACACTGTACCTACTAATGTCAAAAAGATAAAGTATTTTTTGAGATTTAGCAATGTATAAATATTTATTGACAGAAGTAATAATGCAATTGCAGATACCGACATGCTTAGGAAAGCTCCTAAACAAGCAACAACACAAGCCGTCAGTATCAGTTTACGTGAAAAAGTATATTTTTTTTCGATAGTATTAAATGCACATACAAAAAAAACAAAAGTATAGAGACACGTACGTCCAAAAAATCGTGGTTCTCCACAAAATCCTAAAAATCGATGTGGGACATCGCCAACTTTAAAGAGAATATGCCGAAATTGATAATTTGTAAAATAATCAATAATTGCAATTATTACGCTCAGAATAACTACAATTGCAAATCTGTTCCTTAAAAATACCCATTTAATCTTTTTGGAAGCTATCAATACATAAATGTAGAATAATGACATCAGTTCACAAAAAAGCCTGATGAGCGATACCATTGATCTGCCAATCGGCCCCTGATTCCATGCACGCTCAACATCACTAGTCCAAGGGAATACAAAGCAGAAAATAATTGCAAGTACTATCAGGTAATAATACTCATAAAATAAGCTGGAAAATATCTTTTCCTTTAACAACTTTGAATAGTTGCTTAAAATCCATGGAATATTGATTATGACAATAACAGCCCAAACTGGTAATTTTACTCCTACAATATTTAAAACAAAAAGATCATTTATTTCTGATATCAGTACCAGAATAACCATACCTTTATGGTTATTTTTAACAAAAAAAACCGCCATGATAAACAGAATTAAAATTGCGAATGGCGTCTTTAACATTTTTTCTTTCCGTTCGATAATTCCATCATTTCATCTATAAATTATGTTTTTTACGAAACGATGTTTATCCTTTATACCCCTGATGCAAGCGGCGATTTTTACTATGTGGACTTAATTAACCCTATATGATTTCCATATTTTAATTAATTACAACCGTAGTATTCTTACAAAACGCTTTTGTAAACTTTTTCAGTTTCTTCAACAACTTTTTTCCACGAAAACAGAGCACCTCTTTTATACCCTCGAGAAATTAATTTTTGACGATGATCGGGACATTCTATTACTTTAGCAATTGCATTGTACATTGATACCTTATCAAACGGATCAAAATATTCAGCCGCATCAGATGCGACTTCTTTAAAACAATTTATATTACTAACGATAGCTGGACAGCCACAATTAAATGCTTCAAGTATCGGGATCCCAAATCCCTCATAAACTGACGGAAACACAAAAGCTGCTGCGTTTGTATAGAGCATTGCCAATTCTGAATCTGACGCACAAATATTAATTATTCTATCTGAAATATGGAAATCTTCTAAATAAGACATTTCGCTTTTTGTAAATTTTATGCCAGTGCAAACAAGATGCATTTTCATTTCAATTAATAATGGCGTAACTGCTTCTACAAATAATTTAAAATTCTTGTAGTAATTTCTTAATCCCGTATAAAGTAGATATTTTTGTGGTAATTTTAAAGTAATTTTGTCTTCATATTTCTTAAGAGACGATGCTAAATGAATAACTTGAATTCTTTCTTCTGGTATACCCAATATATCAACTATATCATTTTTTGTTGATTCTGATATAGCAATAATTATAGATGCACGTTCAGCTAAATATTTTTTTTTCAAAATT
Organism: Fibrobacter sp.; assembly: GCA_012513915.1. Lineage (GTDB taxonomy): Bacteria > Fibrobacterota > Chitinivibrionia > Chitinivibrionales > Chitinispirillaceae > JAAZBG01. The sequence goes on along the minus strand of JAAZBG010000005.1, from coordinate 1,668 downwards.
GTTGAATCATTCGCAAAATAATCAGGGAATTTTTCATTTATCATATCATAAACAGTTAAAACGTATGGCAATTTCCCAATATATCTATAAAAATAAGGATCGTAATAAGTAGGATGTACTAAATCATAAGTACCATTTTTCAAAGCATTAATATATACTCTTTGATTAGAGTCTGGAATTCCGTAATTTTTTAATTTATCCTCAATTTTCCTTTTCAATTCATATTGAATTGATCGGATAGAACTGTCCTTATGCTTTCCATTAAATATTCTTTTATGCAGATATTCTTGAATACACTTTGAATTTTTCAAATAACTATTGCATGTTGAGTGTAAAGGAAGTGTAACGTCCTCACCTTTTTTTACCATTCCCTCAATCAATTCTACAAAATATCTTGATATACCACCAAACTTCTGAATAGTAAATATCTGCGGGTCATAAAGAATTTTCATAATATTCTACCACTTGACACATATGTAATTTATTAACATATTAGATTGTTACGGATAAATTCAGCATACTTTTCTGAAAAACATTTTTTTGTATATCGTTCACGTGCACTTTTCCACGTTAAATGACTCATTTTCTTTAATTGAGCATTATTCATGGAGGCAATTTCCCGTACTTTTATACAAATTTCTTCAACTGAACAATCTGATAGTACTATCCCTGAATTCTCAGTAATATCAACACCACTTTCTTTACTAACAATAGGAATTAATCCAGCATGCATTCCTACGATTACACTTCCAGCAGTTCCTTCCGAACAGGAAGGATAAACGATTCCGATAGTTTCGTTTATAATCTTACGAAACGTATCGCTACTTACATCAACATGACCCCATGTTTTTATATTTTCACTTTCATACAATTCCTTGTAAAATGCATCTTTAAATTCATGTTCTAAATGTATCGGCCCACAAATGTCAAGGTGATACTCGTGTAGTTTACAAAAAGCTTCAATAACCAGATCAAGACCTTTGTGAACAAAGCCGACACTTCCCAACCATAAAAAGTTTTTTCTGCATTTTTCGAAATCTTTACTTCCATCCCAATTATACTCTATTAACTCTGAGGCTGGTATTTTAACAAACTTCTTGCTCATATGGCCGAATGTTCTAACAGTTGTATCATTACCGATAATTGTTGCAATATCACAAATTTCTTTAGCACCTGACATCTGAACCGTTCTCATTGGAGTTAATGCGATTTCTTTCCTTACATACAAATTATACAATCTGAGATGCTCCTGATAATTCTGAAATAACCAGAAAGAACCCGTGGCGTGCAGCACTTTAATACAATCAGCTGTAACAAATTTTGCAAGTCTTTCAAGATTAGAATGTATATCAATTATTGCAAAATATTTCTTTCGCGGTTTAAAACTTGTATTTCTAAAGTGAATAACATCTACATTAAAGCCACTATTTAACAACAGTGTAACAATTTCCTTACACTCCCAAATATTTGTATGAAATCTATTGTCTTCCTTTAGCCTCCAAAGAAATGGGCTTATCAGATAAGATACAAGTACATTTTTCCCATTTGCTTGTTTTAGACATTTCAGCCGAATGACAATTCTTCTTTCAACTAACATGTTATATGCATAACGTTTTAGTTTTGCAATTATTTGATACATTTTGTTTACAATATACTTATTGACGGACG
>JAAZBG010000042.1 GCA_012513915.1 Fibrobacter sp. | reverse complement strand
TTGATCGCTGATATTGCAGCTAGTATCATTAAAAGGAGTGCAACTATCGGTGCCAACATTGTTGAGACGTTTGCCAGACCTTTGTAAATCATATATGCAATATCTGCTGACCCATTCTGCTGAATATTCATTGAGGGAATGTAATATTTCAGGATCAGATATGAAGCAATAGATAACACAAAACTGACCCACCAGGGAAAATGCACAAGCATCTCGAGAATTGATTCATTTTTTCTGGCCATAAAAACTCCTGGATTGCATACGTTTTAACATTCGTAATTATACAATTATGGAAATAATAATATGCGAATGAACTTTTATCTGTGCGGAAATCTGTGAGTTGCAACTAAAAATCGCACCTGATGATTTATGGTTTTGTTATAGTTTTGCCACAGCTTGTGGCAAAATTGTCTGTAAGTCGGGGTATCTTTTCACCAGTACGAAAGATACATAATCCATTGTCGCTCAGGAGACAGAGAAAACGTATGAGGCTTACAAAAATGGGAGCTTTATAGTCAAATGTATGAATTTTATAATAATACTAATCTGTCAATAGCGTTCAACAGAACACAATAAAAACCTTTCTTTACGGGCACTGTACGTACCGAAAATCAGAGCAGAAAATTTCTTAGGCCCTAAAACAAAAGATTCCGTTGTCAATAGATAACACGTATCATTTCGAGCTCAAATATCATCAATAAAGCTTATAGAGACTTTTTCATAAACTTTTAATTAATTATACCCAAAGATAGAAAACCGTGGTATTGAAGAACAACGGAGAAAACGAAAAGCTGTGTGTTATAGTGAAACAGACGTTTACAAACCATATATCATCTCAATCCTGTTCAAATCGTCTTTTAAATCAAAACGTTTAACCTGGATTGATTGTGCGATACTGTGGATTTCATTCTCGTCTAGTTTTTTCATGTGTGCAATAAACTCTCCAACATCTTTTAAAACACTCTCAGGAAGTGTAACCCTATCTTCTTCCGTTAAGGTTCTGATTAATCGGAACACATCATTACGGTGTTTTTTGATGTCTTTTTGATCAATTATTTCTCCCAGGCTACTTCGTAATGTCAGGTCTAGCCACGCTTTTACTTTAAGCGGAATGAGAACGATTGCAGGTGTATAAGATACACCTGTTGCATCTTCATTCATTTTATTACTTATTACAAAATGATAATAATCATCATCCATAAGAATCGCTGATAAACTTGATACATCTGCATCAATAGGAATAGGACTTAATTTAAAGGAACTGTCAATCTCAAAGTTAAACGGTTTTCTTGAAAACAGTTCTATCATAAACGGATAGGCTGCATTACCTGGTTTGTGAAATCTATAAAAAACTTTTTTCCCATTGCTCTTTTCGCCAATTTGATATTTTGCGAGAAAAACAAATTCCCAAAAACGCTTTGCAAAGGCAGCACTAAGGGTCTCAATAACGATAACAATATCAAGATCGTTTGTTGATCTGAATGGCTGCCCCACCGATTTCATCCACAAATCACATGCAGATCCGCCAATAAGTATATAGGAATCATCAAATTCGCGAAAATGCTCTGAGAATAAATTCAATCCTCTTACCATGCCATCTCCTTAAGAAGTTGCTCGAGTGCAATCTGAACCCGTTCATCATTATGTTCTCTGCAAGTTAAGTATAGCGAAAGTCGATCTATTGTTTTGGATCCCCTCTTTGCAAGTAAACAAGGGTCATATCGCCAGATTTCAACTCGAATACTATCCCCATCGTGAATTTGTATTTCCACAACACCTTCTTTTGCTTTTAAATCGCTCCAGGTATGATTAAACAATGCTATTGTTTGTGTTGAATCATCTGCAAGTGAAGTATATCTGGAAAGTGCAGTCATCCCGGCATTAACATATTGTGTTTCAATTCCTCTATCGTATTTAATTAATGCTACTTCTAAAATGGGATTTTGAAGATATGGTACTATTTTTTCCCACAAGAGTTTCCCTTGTACAAAAAACTTAATATATTTGCGCACTCCATCCTGAATAATTTCACATACATTTTTACTTGAAAACTCTTTTACAATACGAGAGAGCGTCATTAATGAATAACCTGTTTTTTTTGACAATTCACCAAATGTATATCTTTCGATATTTTCACATTGTAAATGATAAAGAAGTAGTAATTGAGCAGGGGCAGTAAATGGTGTTTTACTATTACCGTTAACAGGCATTGTTCCTCGTGTTTTTGATCGGATATCCATCACTAAAAAAGGAATAAACAACTGTGTTCCAGGTACCACAAAGGCAATGTGCTTTTGAACAAGCCTCTGACGCAAATATGCGGGAAGTTTTGAAAATTCAAAAACAATATTCACTCCAACTACCTTTTGGATTAATTCAGATTGTATTTGCAGTTGAGCTGGCGTCAAGGAACTATCTTCATCAACAACAGCTCGAATAAACTGTTTTTCTATGAGCGATACAATTTGTAACTGATAGTTGTCACGTATGAAGAACGGAAGTTTTCTAAGTAAATCATCCGGAAGGCTCTTTATCTCAGGTACATTCCCTGTGACTTCTTGCAGATAGTGTATAAATTGGAGATCGTTTTGCATTGTGATACCTTTTATCAATTTGTATGTTAATATGCATTATAACATTAAATATGATATAATGCAATATAAATGATAATATATTGATATTACAATGATAATTATACACTTTATTTAAGAAGGAAACAAAGTTCGGAGAAATAAACCAGAAATTTTTTTCCGTAATATTCCTGGGAAAGAGTTTTACTATTTAAGCGGGATCGGACGTTCAAATCATATCTCACTACCCAAAAATAACCGTACATAGTTTCCCTTTATTCTAAAATAAGAAATGCCGTTATTTTACAATAAGCCGTTATCTTAAAATAACAGCAATCTTTATTTTAGGCAATAGATACTTTTACAGAAAATTATACCCAAGTTTCAACCAACAATCAGAACGTGAATATGCAGCTTGTTAATTTATATGCTGCTGCATGTTATCAAGGATGGTGTACAGCGCAACGCGGTAAATTCAAATTTGTGGTAACTTTGTAGTAACTTTTAAGACATTTAAGAATGTAATACGCTTATTTACAACGTATTATATCATAGAACATTGCTCTCATAACCCAAAGGTCGTACGTTCAAATCGTGCCCCCGCTACCAATAAATATAAAAGGCTTGGATTCTTGTCCAGGCCTTTTTTATTTTATAGTAGATTCCTCTTTATTGAAGCAACGAATGGTAGTAAAACACCTCGGTTTTTGTATAACTTCTTAATTTCCTAACGCAAAAGAGAATAAGTAATGAAAAATTGGATTGAAAATGCACTCGAAACTTGTGACCCAGAAACTGACCGTATCGTTCTTGAAAACCCGACAATTAAAGAATCATACATTCAGATATTAAAAACGATGTGGCCAGCCATTAGAGAGCACCTTCAAAAAACGTACTATATCTATACACCAGAGGTTGAACCGTTAATAGAATCAGAAAATAGCAGCATCCTATCCCTAAAAATGTCCTGGATGCTTCATGAGTCAACCCGTGCGATGTATCGTGGAACTGTTGAAATAAATAAGATGCATTGGATGGTTCAAAGTGAATTCTTTCTGTGTCTTGATAAGCAGATTGATTTGCGGTTCGTCACAGAACTGATCGGAAATAGTCGGATGATTGGAAATCCCCCTGAATTGTCAATATACAAAGATGATCCTGAAAACTATTATCAGGTGACATACCGTAACGGAACTGGTGAAAGTTTCTACCAGGGTTGTGAGGAAAGAATTCTCGATCGAATAAAAAAGTGCATTGATGTAAATGTTGAGATGAATTCAACTACCCTTGATAATGATTGGAACGAAGATCGAGTAGGTGAATTTTTAAGTACAGCCTTCGAAGTTTATGAGGCGTATTAACTGTTGTTACAGAAGTTTTTTACAGATATTAATTTGTTGACTGGATGTGGAAAACTTACCTTGCATGTGCAATTATTTTAATCCATTCAACAGTTTGTTGTTTGATGCCAAAACCAGTTCTGCATTAATTGTTTTTTGAGATGCACCGACAAATATAAAACACTTTACATCAATGTCAACTAACGATGTTAGATTGTTGATATTTTCAATATCGATGTAGATGTATTTTTCATGATTTATTTCTGATTCTTTTTTTAAATTTTCTGTCTGTTCGAATGTAGGTATCATTGAAAGATTTTATTGAGTAATGGGATTCTTCACAGTTTGTAGTATAATAGACAATTCAAAATGCACTAGCCAATGTCACTTAATTTGTGGTCCGTTTCAAACCCAACCACGACAAACCTGTCTCCAGATCTGTAGCCGTGACAACGCATTTTTTCTGTGACTCTGAATTTATATGTTTTAAAGTTATACTTTGATGCAATTTTTGAATGATACTGTTTATAATCTAATCCTGTATGAGAATAAATAGCATCCCACGATAATGACTCTATCAATTCAAAACTATCTAAATATCGACGATCATCATTGGGATCTATACATTTAAAGCCTAATCCGGAATCTACCTGTGAAAAATCCAATTTACCTTTTGAATATTTTGTTTTTACATAAAGTTCAAAAGAGATACTTCTCTCTTTCCAAAGATATTCTGTTAATTCACCATCTCTGGTTAAATTTGTCAGCGAAATAGTAGAACCGTCTTTTAATATATCAATTGGCGAATAAGACAGGTGTGAGTCGACAAATGAGACTAACATTTTGTCACGTTCGCAAGCCTCAGCGATTGATGTACCGGAATAGTCACAACTATCAATTAAATAACTTATTTTTGGTAATTGTTTCGATTCTGTGTCCCAAAATGGTTCTTTGGTTAATTTTGCAATTTCACTTTTAAAACGAAGTATTTCATCTTCTTTTCTAAATTTGGGGTTAGTAAGCAAATCATGCAATGTACTTGCAGGAGATATATTTCTGCTCCATGTATCACTTTTCTTTAAGAGTAATACAGCATGAGTTTCAACATTTTTTAGCATTGAAAGGAACTTTGTAAGTCCTTTTGAAATAAACTCATTTTCATTCCGGAACTGTCCGGATAATGATAATTCATTAAATAATATTTCCATATCAGATACCTATAATCTGGTCAAGATCATCATCGAACTGATCAAATAATCCTTTAACATTTGTTACTACACGACCATGTTCATTTATAGCAACCGGAGTTGTAAATGCATTTAAATCTTTGTCAAGTTGAAAAAAGTGAATCATCGTTTTATCACAAGTGATTTCTTTTTTAACGATGGCTTTTCTAATACCATTGAAAATATGATCACTGTGCGTTTCAAGAATTATCTGAATTCCCGCATTTGCAATAAAACAAAGAAATGCTGTCAAGTCCGATTGGGCTTTTGGATGTAGATGAATTTCTGGATTTTCAATAATTATAACATCGTTGGGTCTCGCACTTAAACATGTAACAATAACACCAAGTGCAAAACTAACACCAGTACCCATATGATAAGGTCTTACACAAGCTCCACCATCCATTGTAAAGTCAACTGAAAGACTGTTACTAAGGCCAAGATCTGAAATTGTATTCTTTATATTAAATAATTTTGTAAGCCAATAATTTACCTGATATTCAAGTGTTACACTGGCATTATCGGCTATGAGTGCATCATAGACTTCTGTTTTACGATTTTTAAAAAGAAAGTCAATTATGAATTCAGCCTTATTACCTAAAAAATTGACACGATCAAAATTTTTTGGATATGAATCTTCTGGCCCAATCCTATTTGCAGGAAGGTAAAAAACATGTCGTTTATCAAATGACAACAGGTTTTCAATTATTTCAGATCTTTCAGTACTGGTAATTGCTACATCTGTAGTAGTATCATCAACCGGTTTTACATTAATGGTAAATGTCTCATTTGCGGATTTTACCCCAATCTGAAATTCCCGTGCATTGATTTGACGATTCCTGCATTCTTCAAAAGTACCCAGCCTAAGCCACATTCCATTTAACGGGGATGTTGTATTAAGAGAAACATTATTACAAAGCAATAAAAGTGCTTGAATAGCTGTTGATTTGCCTGAAGAATTAGTACCTGAAAAAACATTAATATTACGAAGTTCTATTTCAACTTTGTCAAAGCATTTAAAACCCCGAACTTGTAGTGAGTCAAGCATTTCGGATCTCCTTAATTATGTTTTCCATACATAGAAATCGATTGAAAACACTAATGTTGCTATCAACTGTATATGTCAAACTGCGGACAAACCCACTCGCTTCATCTTCAAAAAGATTTTTAAACGCGGTCCTAATAAGTACGTCTTTATTTTTGCCAACATCTAAAGTTTCAAGTATTAAAAATCCTACTGTTTCAAATAATGCCATGCTTATTGGACGTCGTGGTCCTTCTGATTTTTTTGGAATTCTGAAGCAACCAGTTCCTAATATTTCCACACTTCTTTTCATCGCCAAATCAAAACGCTTTATAAACTCCTTTGCAAAGAGTTCTCCTTTGCTATCATTTAAAAAGAGCATTGTCTTTCCTAAAAAATCCTCCAGATCACTGCGATAATCAACAAGTGGAGTGCCTGTTTCTTTAACAGATAAAAGCTCTTTTTTTCTCCATAAATAAAACGCTATTAATCTAAGTACAAGATATTTATCCTTCATTCGCTCTGGCTTGATAGTGTTTTCAGTTGCTTTTTTAAAGCTCTCAAGTTTTACAAGCTGATTAAGTAATCTCGTTGCCGGCCCCTGATAAATCGCATTTCTCATTTCCTGATTATTAAGACGGGTACCACCCCGGTTAACGCGATCAAATAAGTCAAATGTGATCCGATCTTTTGTAGGGGGCTTAATAACATGGAGTGTTAACGGACAATCTTCAATTTTACTCTGCTGTGCGGGAGTAAGATATTTCTGGCGTTTAACACCATTGGGGCTTTCTTCACTAAAATAACAATTGTTTACGCCTGTGAGGACTGTTAGATTCTGCAATGCAAATTCATGATTCATAAATTGAAATAAGGTAGTAAGCCGTTGCCGCCCATCAACAATAATATAAACACCTTTATCGTCTTCTTTAACGTAAATCAAGGGTAACGGAATGCCCATAAGTATTGATTCTATCAGTTCACATTTCTGCTTTTCAGTCCACACTGTATGTCGCTGGAAATCCGGATCTAGCTTTAGTAATGGGGGATTTTTATCATACTTTCTTTTTAACTGGAAAACTGATGCACTCTCTGGAGCAATATTAACCGTTGCATCAGGATACACATTTTCGTTCTCCCTTAACTGATTTTCATCCTTATCCCGTAATTCCCCACCAAGAGTTTCTTCACCCTCAAAAGTGTCTGTATCACTGATTACACTCTCATTACCCATTTCATTATGTCTCCTTAATAACAAAATACCAAATTATACCACTGAAATACAATAATACTTTTAAATAGGTATAAAAAAGCTTATTTCAAAAAACTTATAGATTAGTTTATTATGTAATGTATTATCTGGTGTAGAGTTATATGTACCAAATGTAAAATATCAATGAATTCTATCAATTATTCATCAACATCCATCTCATCATTTTTCCTACGTCGTAAATCAAGCTCTTTGTTTACAGCAAGAACAACCGCCCGACCGGATTCAAGGGTGCTTTTTATAAGTTCTTCTAAAATTTTAGATTGGTTAATAGTACTGCAAACTTATCGACATACAGCTTACGCATTTCTGGAATCAGTGGTCACTGCTTGGTGTTTCCGGCTATGGCAAAAAAAGTAGCCACATTATTGATCCTGAAGCACTTCTGCTTTATTCTTTAGAAATCACCCGTTATGATGCCCGTCTTTATGATGAGATTCTTGATTGGTGTTTTGTCAATGGTGAGTTTTTATCCATTCCACGAA
>JAAZBG010000041.1 GCA_012513915.1 Fibrobacter sp. | reverse complement strand
GTCGTCACGATGAGGAACACCATCTCTGAATGCATCGACATCACTGATGATAGCATTGACAACCCGTTCGGGATCTTCTGCACTGGTAATCTGAAGTGTGTTCATGATTCGTTGTATGCCATATGCGTCGCTTGCCTCATTAACTGCTTCTGCAAGACCGTCGGTGTAGACAAAAAAACGGTCACCTTTTCTTATTGGAATTTTAATTTCTTCGATGAACGGTTCAAGTGGCGTACAATCGCCCAGTAACCCAAGTGCGATACCACTGCACTCAACCGATGCAGGTGTCATATCGGTTGAACTGTATCGTATAAGCAATGGATGTCCCGCCCGTGCGTAGGTCAGTGATGTCCGGTCATTTTTAATGATAATGCAGAGTAATGAGATAAATGACAATGCACTCAAATCACAGCGGATAGCATTATTTACTTCACAGATAAGGTTTGCTGCACTTGACTCATTGCGCGCTTTTATACGAAGTGTTGTTCGAAGCATTGTCATGTGCATGGATGCAGGAGTACCTTTACCGCATACATCACCTATTGCAATGATTACATGACCGTCCTCATTGACAAAATAGTCGAGATAATCACCTCCGACTTCATAGGCCGGCATATAATAACCGTATATTTCAATATTGGGAAGTGAAAATCGCGATTGCGGGATCAGTCTTTTCTGAATGTTTCGTGCAGCTGTCAATTCACCTTCAATACGCGCGGTCTTCTGAAGCTCATCATAGTAAAGTGCGTTTTTCTGACATACGGCAGCTATTGTTGATAGCGTCATCACTACAGACCGCTCCTGTTCATAACGTTCTGCAAAATCGTTTGTGGTAAAGATAATAATGCAGCTTACAATAGTATCATCGGTACATAGCGGTACCAGCAGGCAGCACGATTGATTAGACTGTACCGGCCAGTGAAACATATTCATTAACGGGTGTTTACGCCAGTCGGTAACAAGAACCGGTTCAGTTAATTTACATACATTAAAATTGGACATTGTTTTTTCACAGTAATTGTGAAGGTCAGCATGTTCAAAATGTGTTGATGCACTGCGGATAAGAAGCAGTTTGTCATCAGTAAATTCACAGATACAGCCTGTCATATCAGGAATACATGATCGAAAGCTGTCAAGTATCGCAGAGAACACATTAACCTGACACATGTTTTGCGAAAGAGTAAATGATGTTTTGTAAAGAAATTCAAGATTCATAAGCTGCTGTTCAAGAAGCGTATTGGTATTCTTTAATTCAATCGTTCGTTGCTGAACTTTGCGCTCAAGATCAATATTTGCATTCTCAAGTTCTTCCTCAATACGTTTCATATCAGTAATATCACGGGTAATGCCACAGGTTCCGATAATCTGTCCTTTTTTTGAACGAACCGGAACTTTTGTACTGGTGAACCATCGTTTTTTATCGCTGACAAGCCACTGTTCCAGTTGTGCTTCCTGAGGTTGACCTGTTTGCATAATCGCTTTTTCAGCATTAAATGTATGCTGTGCGAATTCCTCTGTAAAAAAGTCAAAATCACTTTTCCCGACGGCATCCTGTGGATTATCAAGATTGCGCCTGGAAGACCAGGCTTTGTTAACCATCAGGAAGCGGCTGTGCCTATCTTTAAAATATATGCTGTCAGGAATATTGTTCATCAGTGCATATAAAAGGTCACCATCATGCATTACAACATCAAGACGTTCCCTAAGCTGCTTTTCAATGGATTCAAGTTCTAAAATGCGGTTCTGTAATTGTTTGATCTTCGTATCATCTGAAATTTGACCAGTGGTGTCCATGTTACTTGCCTTATACTATAAGTTACATAATCAAGAGCTTATATATATAGTAACGATAGTGTGTTTTTCAAAATTTCCCCTGACTCTTAACAATACATCCTGAACCGGATTTCCGCAAGTACATCAGCTTTTAGTGTTATTAAAAAAGTATATTCTGATGAATTTTGAAATGATCGGTGAAAAGATTGCAGTATCCGGAAGCAAACGGATAAGGCTGCTGCTTTATCCGTTAAAATATACAGCGTAAGGAGCTTTTGTGGGAAAAACGTATCAGCACTGGTATGATGAAAATTTTCATAGATTGACAAATGGAGGAGTATGGCTTCGTGGCGGAGAAATTAATGTTCTTGACAATAGTGAGTTTGATAATCGTTCCTTCAGAGTAGTAATTACAAGGTTGTCAACATACTGGGATACGGCCGATTCGTTTACACACAAACTGCTGTATCAGATGATTACTTCACATGATGATATATATGCAGACCTTGCCTATCTGCCGCCGCTTTCCGATGCGGATGTGTTTAATGAATCTGGTGTTCCATGGATTCTCGGGACATCATCAAAGTATGGAGCGGACGCATTTGATGTCGTGGCAATTTCCAATTCCATTGTGCAGGAAATTGTCAATATTCCATCGATGCTCAAACGCAGTGCAATTCCATTACGTAAAAGCGAACGTATGGAAATGCCGGAAATGCCACTGGTAATACTTGGTGGTGCCAATGCACTGTATACATCATCATTGCAGACGGAGGATCCTTTTGTTGATGGTATTTTTGTCGGTGAGGATTCTTTACAGATTAAGCAGTTGTTTACTATTGCCAGGGAGTGCAAGGAACGTAAGTTGGCAAAGAGGGAAACACTTGAAGTGCTTGAGTCCGTTGATGGTTTTTATCAGCCGGATCACTGTAAAAAAACAGTAAAATATACAACTACAGGTTTTGATACCGGAGCAATCTTAAAGAACGGCCCTGTGATGTATACAGCGGAACAGATGGGAAGTGGAAATTGTGCGATCAGTGAAGGGTGTCCCTGTTTTTGCTCATTTTGTGCAGAATCATGGGGTAGAAAGCCTTATCGTGAATTATCTGTTGACAAGATAAAATCTGCTGTGCTTGAAGAAAAAGCCATGATGGCTCTTGAGACAATTGAGTTGTATAGTTTTAATTTTAATATGCACAGCGGTTTTTATGAAATTATCAATGAACTCGTTCCTGTGGTTGCATCAATAGGGCTCAAAAGTCAACGTTTCGATATGATCGCAAAGGATCCGGAAATTCTCAAGTGCCTTCATGCAATAGGGAAGACAAGTATAACATGCGGTCTTGAAGGTATAAGCGGGCGAATGAGGAAATATCTCCATAAGAGTCTTGATGACAGTGATCTCAGGTTAAGTTTATCGATGCTGATCCGTGCACCGATACGGGAATTGAAAATATTCCTTATCGCTACCGGCAAGGAGACAAAAGAGGATTTCGATGAGTTCTGCGAGCTGCTTGCATATATCAATTCCGTTATAACGATGGCCGGTCGCAAACCGCGAATCATTTTTTCAATGACACCGCTGGTACGTTTTCCGTATACGCCACTCGAGAAAGAAACTGCACCATTGCCACTTGAATGCAGGGAGGTTGTTCTTCAAACTGAACGTTTTGTCAATTCCCGCGGTTTTGAATTCCGTGACAGTGCCAATCATCATGATTATTATCTTTCACAGATTATTGTTCGTTCACAGAGTAATCTGGTAAGAAATGTGTTGTTTGCAACGATTCTGCAAACCGGATTTATTTACTACCGGGAAGTACCAGAAAGGTTTATTACCGGGCTTGAGCATGAAATGAAACGTGCAAATGTATCGCGTGATGATGTTCTTGCTGGGTTGACAGATGAAACTATCAGTAACCGTCCTGTTGCAATTAATGTAAAACAGCAGTTTATCGAATCACAGGCTAATAGCGCACTATCGTATGATGATCGCGGGTATTGTATTGGTACGGTTGATCAGGAGGGTATCTGTGCCGGTTGTGGAGCATGCAGCACACACGATGATATTAGGCGTATGACTGCATTACGTAAAGTGAAACATTTATCACCTGAAATTTTAAGGAAGAAAGTCAGGGACCGGAGTGAAACGATCAGTGTTCAGCTTAAGGTTAAAATACCTAAAATGTCAAGAGGTATTGTACGTAATGACGCCGGTGTTGCGATAGGGCGCGCAATGATGCTTGCTGATGAACGGTTGATTGTGCCCTACCATGGATTTGAATCATCATTTGTGCATAGCAGATTTGAAAATAACTGGATCTATGGTGATGATATTATTGGAATCAGGTTTCATAAATCCGCAGGGGTGCTGCTTGAACAGTTATGCAATGATCGTTCATTTATCGATGCTGTAAATACAATCCTTTGTAACAGGTATACAGTCACTGGTCCAGCATCAATGGAGAGAGTGGAAACCGAGGTGTGTGTATCATCATACTTCCCGCTTGATCCATCCGCATATATTAACAAACACAGTATCAAGCATACCATGAGAAAACCCACTGTTAATGAAACGTTGTTTGAGTTGACAAAAGATGGATTGAAAAAGAAGATAGTTGCATCATGCCACAGCTCAAGTAATTCATCTATCAGCACGGTGATTGTAAAACCGCTTGAAAAATTTGTATTTAATGATTTTTTTAAAACCATTGCCCGGGTGGATAATAAAAATGAACTGTTCAAAGCTGATTTGACTATTCGGATTCTTTAGGATGTTTTTGGCTCTGTAATTTTTTTCGCACATAGATTTATTCTGAGATGTGTCAGTACTGTTATGGCCTGAATCTGTGTGCACCATTATGGAGCCGAATAGCACTTTTTCACCAGTAATTACTATTTCCAGGCTTACAACATTGGTATTATTGATCTGCAATCGATAATTGGATGTAGCTGGTCCTGATGGCACAGTTTACTCATTGAACCATATTATTAATTGACAATCGAACGTGAAGTTGTGGTAAAAAACGATAATATATGCACTTGTGTTCTGGTGTTTGTGAAATAAATAACAACAAGAATGCTATGGGTGTGAAATAAATCACAAAAGAGCTTGCCATCTACGCAATTAATTGGTATATTAGTGGTGTTGGTATGAAAATATGTGAACGGTTGTACTTATAATTGGAGGGCTTATGGAACATTTTAGAGTTACCAATGTGGATGAACTTGAGCAATTAATTACACGGGTGCGAGCTGCTCAGAAAGTCTTTTCAACGTTTGAGCAGGAAGCAGTCGACGAGATTTTTCGGGTTGCTGCGCTTGCTGCAAGTGATGCTCGAATAAAGCTCGCTAAGCTTGCCGTTGAAGAGACTGGTATGGGTGTGGTTGAAGATAAGGTTATCAAAAACCACTTTGCATCAGAGTTTATCTATAATGAATACCGTGACGAGTTAACATGTGGTGTTCTTGAAGAGGATGTATCTTATGGAATCAAGAAAATAGCTGAACCAATAGGAGTAATTGCCGGTGTTGTTCCGACGACAAATCCGACATCGACGGCGATTTTTAAATCACTTATTACACTAAAGACCCGTAACGGTATCATTTTTTCTCCTCACCCGCGGGCAAAGCGTTGTACAATTGAGGCTGCAAAGATAATTCTTGATGCTGCAGTAGCGGCTGGGGCTCCGGAAAACATTATAGGCTGGATTGATGAGCCGACTGTTGAGTTGTCGAACTACCTGATGCGTCACGGGGGAATCTCGCTGATCCTGGCAACCGGTGGTCCCGGTATGGTGCGTGCTGCATATTCTTCCGGTAAACCGGCAATCGGTGTAGGTGCAGGAAACACACCTGCTGTGATAGATGAATCTGCGCATATAAAAATGGCAGCGAACTCTATTCTTATGAGTAAAACATTTGATAACGGAGTAATATGCGCATCTGAGCAGTCTGTTATCGCGCATAGCAAAATATATGATGATGTAAAGAATGAGATGATTGCGCGGGGAGCTTATTTCCTGAATAAAACGGAAAAAGAAGCTGTCGGAAAGGTACTTATTATCAAGGGTGCGCTGAATGCAGAAATAGTAGGACAGCCTGCAGTGAAAATTGCGCGTCTTGCAGGGATAACCGTTCCAGAGGAAACGAAGATTCTTGTTGGCGAAGTTGATGTAATCGGACATGATGAACCATTTGCTTATGAAAAACTGTCGCCGACGCTTGCAATGTATAAGGCTGATACGTTTGAAGATGCTGTTGACAAAGCGGTGGCACTTGTGGAGCTTGGGGGTATTGGTCATACTGCTGCGCTTTACACTGATGTTACTAAAAACGACGCACGTGTTGATTATTTTGGAAAACACATGAAGACCGGTCGAATCATTGTTAATATGCCGGCATCACAGGGTGCGATTGGTGATATTTACAATTTCAAACTCAGTGCATCCCTGACCCTTGGTTGCGGATCATGGGGTGGAAATTCTGTCAGTGAAAATGTTGGAGTGAAACATCTTATGAATATTAAAACTATTGCAGAACGCCGTGAAAACATGCTCTGGTTTCGTGTGCCACCAAAAATTTATTTCAAATACGGGGCACTGCCGGTAGCACTAAAAGAACTTGAAACTAAAAAGAAAGCGTTTATTGTCACAGATAAGCCGCTCTATGAACTGGGGTATGCCGAGAAAGTAATCCGTATTCTTGATGAAATCGGAGTTGAATGCCAGGTGTTCAGTCAGGTTGATCCTGATCCGACAATAGCAAATGCAAAACGCGGTGTTGCCATGATGCGTACGTTTAATCCGGATGTGATCATTGCGCTTGGCGGTGGTTCACCAATGGATGCCGCAAAAATCATGTGGGTGATGTATGAATACCCTGATGTCAAGTTTGAAGATCTCGCGATACGGTTTATGGATATTCGTAAACGGATCTATCAATTTCCAAAGCTTGGACAAAAGGCGATAATGGTTGCAGTTCCGACAACATCCGGAACCGGTTCTGAAGTAACACCGTTTGCTGTTATCACCGATGAGAAAACCGGTATCAAGTATCCGCTTGCAGACTATGAATTGACTCCGAATGTCGCAATTGTTGACCCGGAACTGGTACTGACAATGCCTAAAGCGCTTACGGCGTATGGTGGCTTTGATGCACTTGTGCATGCGATTGAGGCGTATGTGTCGGTATTTGCAAACGAGTATACAAACGGACTTGCACTTGAGGCTATACGGCTTGTGTTTAAATATCTTCCTGATGCGTATACAATGGGTGCAGATAATCCAAAAGCGCGTGAAAAGATGCATTATGCATCAACAACTGCCGGAATGGCATTTGCAAATGCGTTCCTTGGTGTCAATCACTCCATGGCGCACAAGCTCGGAGCAGCATTTCATCTGCCACACGGACTTGCAAATGCGCTGCTTATTTCTCAGGTAGTGAAGTATAATGCTGCAGACGCACCACGGAAACAGACTGCATTCCCTCAGTATAAATATCCGCAGGCGGCATCACGGTTTGCACGTATTGCAGATCATCTCGGACTTGGTGGTACTACCAATGATGAGAAGATCAATTTGCTGATAGGAAAACTTGACGCCTTAAAGAAAGCGATAAACATACCGCTGAGCATTAAGGATGCTGGTATCAGTGAAACTGCATTTATGGCGAAGCTTGACGAAATATCAGAGCTTGCCTTTGATGATCAGTGTACCGGTGCAAATCCGAGATATCCGCTGATTGCCGAGATAAAGGAGCTCTATCTGAAGGCGTTCAGAGGCGAGGTATAATTTCTAATTCGTGGTTTGTGATTTATGATTCGTAAATGGCTGCTTTTGCAGCCATTTTGTTTTAACAATGCACTTGTTTTTATCCTAAATTCCGCGGTTGAGCGTGAGTGATATGCACAAGATATTGTTACAGATTGTTTTGCAAAAAGCGCAGGCATACTCGGTGCAGTATGGTGAGCATTTTTGCAATGCAAGATGTGATAATAGCTTGCGCAGAGCATCACGATTCAACTACGGATTTTAGGTTTATCGATATATCCAACTAAATTAATCAATTCCTGACTTTTGGAGTAGAAACTTTAGACTTTAAACAGACTGGTTTTTTTGTCAGATCACCAGCAAGTTCTCAAAAAGATATGCTTCGCTGCTCTGACCAGACATGGCTCCGACAGCTCTGGTTCCATCTTCTTTATAAAACGGCACTGCAAACTATTATCGAAATCGCAACCTGAGGTTGTGATTTTTTTTAAATCCCTGATATATTTTACTTTCGCGTTTGTTACTAAATGGTAATAGCACAATGCTTGGGTGTACTGTAATACTGTTCTATTAATATACTAATGAGTGATCAGGAATGGTATTAAAATCTGAAAAAAGTTATTAACAAATCCGGGCATCTGTTATTAAATGGTCAACGCACAGGAAATGTATGTGCATGATTGTTTTAGATTTTGTAACAATGCACTATGTAAAGAATTTTTGTACTTATCAAAATTAATAGTTAAATGATTGGAGATTTAAAATGCAGTTTTTTGTTATTTATGTGCTGTTTTCGTACCTTTTAGAAGATATGAAAAAGAACTGTAATTAGAATGAAAATAACATTTGAGTTTGAATTCTTCCTTTAGTACCGCAGCTTCAGAGAGACTTTTCTTCTCTGATTCTCCGCCGCGTGAGATGTACGATAATACTAATGAATAACAGTTATAAAAAAAACTGATATACTTAGGGGAACATGAGAACTTTGTCTCACAGACCGTTCTAAGCCGTGTTGCAGAGATACCTGCTTTCATGGCCCAGGCTGAAACAGTCGCTTTGGGTAAAGTAAGCAGTGTATTAATCACGTTCGCAACCATGTCATCATGCCACCAGCGGTAGTTCGGGTAAAACAGGGCAACAATTATAGATTTACATAGTAGTGAAGTAAATTCAGGAGTGTGTTGCAGCCCGCCGGAAACATTGATAACTTCAAGTATACCATTTTTAACAGAAGTAATAACTCTTGTTGCAGAGCATTCTGTTGAAAAACCATTGCAGACAGTGTTGTTGGTTATTGAACGGATAAAGGTGCTGCTTGCGGCCTTTGTTTCATTTATGCATAAATCAAGAAAACAGATATGAATACGATTTGCTGCCATTATAGTAGTCGCATCCTGTAATGTTTCTGCACTTGATAATGAAAATATGGGAAACGATTTAAGTACCGATTTGAATTGCGCAATGTTTTCCGCAGAAGATGAAACAATCAGGATATTAACTGTTTGATCTAAAAATGAGAATGGATAAGAATTCCCTGTCATACTTTCAGTCCTGCTATAATCAATGCCTACTATATTTATCAGGACAAAATGAATTATTATGCAGTAATCAAAAGAGTGTCCTGAGCACTTTTGTACTACTCACAATGTAAATATAAAATAATTTACATCGTGGCACGCTGCAATCCAAAGGCAGAATAGTGTTTCCGGATGCTGCAAATGAATGGTGCTCCTGCCAGAATCTGATGTCTGTATATTTTCAGAATGATATGCATTTACAATCGGGAACCTGTATATATGCTCCAGGATGATACCTGCTGTATAGGGCAATTGTTGTATGCCATCAACAATCTCCGTAAAATGTGCGGTTAATATACCATTTAATCTTTTCATTTCAAAACAGTGTCCACACTTTTTGCAGGCATGGGTATTCAGGAATGAACGGTTTGGAAGACCGGAGATTGTGGTACTTTTTTATGCGGTGAATAAAAATGCCCCCTCTCCCGGAGGAAGAAGCGGCACTATCAGGTTGTGGAATTACTTCATCTGTTACTATTGTGCCGGATAAAAATCTGTGATGTAACCGGATGCGGTATGTTCGATTGTTGCACTCTTCCTTTAATATCGATTATGTTGCTTGCACGAGCATGTATATCTGCTGAGAATACTGTCCTGTTAGCAGGAGAAATGCTCATAATTTCTTTACGAGGTGTATGTTTACTGCTGACATTTCCTACTTTTGCAATACCGTTTTTCCATGCAGTCAATGCAGCAGTACTGGTATTTACAGCCCAGTCTGCTTCAGCGCTCTTTGACTGGCTGAACCACATCAGGGCGAAAATACGGGGGAATTTAGTAGGTATATCATTAAACATATCGGTGATCCACTGGGCTTTATTGCCGCCTTTTTCAGTACTTGAAAATTCAGGAATGAACATTGGCTTTTTTGAAATTGACAATGCATTATACGCAGGAGTAAATGTTTCGGTAAAGCTTTTCCAGCTTGACCAGCTTTGTGCCGTACCCCAGTTGTATCCGTCAATTGACACATAGTCAATCCAGTCATCTCCGGGAAACCAGCCGGTAAATGTCGCATTGCCGCTATTGGTTGCGTTGGTGGTCCATACCCATTTTACATTTGTAACATTGAGATTGCGAAAAATAGTGACGACATGTTTCCATGCGTCAATAAGGGTCTGGTCTGTGTTACCGGCACCGCTCTTTGCGATACCCCAGTCATACCAGTCGCCATTTGCTTCATGAAACGGACGCAGCCATACCTCTTTTCCATAGGCTTTAACACCCTGTGCGTAATTTGTCAGGTAGGTATCAGCCTTTCCATCAATAATCTGTTTTGTGGTATACCCGTTTGCCATCCAGGTGATAACAAGGATTGAGTTGTTGGCAGCAGCGATATCCGCATATGTTTTGGTGAATGCCCAGTCATTTACATCCCAGAGAATAAACTGCATGATAAGGTCAAGATGGCGACCCTGAAGTGTCTGAAAAGCATCAACATTTGCTTTGGTTGGCTGAGGATAGGTGCCATCACCGCCTACCCATGCACCGATCTGTTGCAATTCAGCATTTACAAATGATGTAGCAATCAATCCGGTCATAAGTAAATTCCTCGCATAATTAAATATCACTAAAACCTCCCTTGATATAATGAATGTGAATCCTGTACCTTCCCTCCAGACAAAAATATAGGTTGTATACCAGATAAATCTTATTCGCGCTTATTTAATTATTTATATTTATGTTATACTGTGCTATTAATTCAGGATGATGACATTTTATAGAGTGATGTACAAGGGTAAACGAGAGGTATTTGATGCAGCAAAAGAAAGCTCCAGTCCTGGAAAAAACGATTTTAAGGATTCGCGGGATGATGGATTCGTTACCAGCAGGAAATCAGCTTCCATCAGTGCGTGTTCTTTCGGGTATGCTGACGGTATCTCCTGTAACAATCATGAGGGCAATAAATCGGCTTAAGAGTGAAGGGTTGATCTCAGGACGGTGGGGAAAAGGTAATCGTATCGGCGAAACTATACAAACAGAGAAAGCTTATTTCAATGAAGAACGGGGTGCATTTCGGTGTGCACGAAATCAGTTTAAACAGGATATCATTAACGGCAGTTACCCTACCCATCTGCCGCTTCCGTCTCTCAATCAACTTGCCATAAAGTATAATATCAGTTATCCGACATTAAAAAAAGTACTGCAATCATTAATCGACGACAGCATCATTAAACGCAGCGGGACAAAGTATTATTTTTTCACGAATCGTACAATGTCAAAAGTCCGTATTGCAGTTGTTGCATTTGGTTTGGACAGGAGAAATATTAAAATTGAGACAGAACGGGAACGAACTTTTTACCGTTTATTGTCGTCAGCAGCACTGGATCTGAATGTTGAAATAGAGTTTATCAGCTATAATGATTATCTTGAAGAGCCGGTGTTTTATACGCCGGCAAACGAATCACTGCATTATTATCTTTCTCAAAGAGGTATCTGCGGAATCATTCTGTCATCATATCATATGAACAATTCTGCAGAATGCCTTTCCCGTCTGCTTACCTTGAATCTTCCGGTGTCAGCCTGGATTGAGGACAGCCGCATACTTGACAGTGTTGAAAAATATGGTGCCCGGTACAGGAAACTGACCTTTTTTGATTCAAGTTATTCAACAATACCCGGTTATGATGTCGGTACCTATCTTATCAGTAAAGGACATCGTCATATTGCCTTTTTGTCGCCATTTCATGCAAGCCCATGGTCACAGAACAGGTTGAAAGGTTTGAAGAAGGCCATTAGCGGACAAATCGGAGCGTCACTAATTCCGATGGTGTTAACGGATGCGATCAATGACTATGTGTATATGTCAAAAGTTCTTGCAAAGTCTGCGTTTGAAGAGTGCTTTACTGCAACAGCACTTGAGCATGATATACACAACTTTCTTGCTCCCCGGATCAACGCTCTTAAATATGAGCACGATATCCTGCGGCGTGATGCACTAATTTTTTCGGATATTAAACCATTAATTGACAATGTAGGTGCAGACCGGTCAGTTACGGCACTTGTATGTGTCAATGATCTGATTGCGAAGCTTGTCAATGAATACTGGAATGATCTGGGTTTAACCAGAGAGCAGCGCAAGGCTCTAATCGGATTTGATAATTCATTTACGAGTATCGAACAGCAGATCAGTACTTACGAATTCAATACACAGGGTGAGATTCAGAATATGATCAATCATCTTCGTTACCCGGAGACATCACTCTATAAAAAGGATATACCAGTCATACGAATAAGCGGGCGGGTAATAGAGCGTGGCAGTACGCGCTGATCAATTGTAGTGGCTATGAAATAAGCTGCGAAGGTCTGTTTGTGAATGCTGCAAGGTCAACAAAACGGTCAACATATTAGTGTATGCAAAATTTGATTAAAAATTCAGTTTCTAATATTTTCATGGCCAATGCGTTCTCTTTAGAGAACAACACATTATAATAAAAAAGCTAAATTAAAAATCTGATGTTATATTTTTGATGTTGCAGTTGAAAAAGGAAGATTAAAAGAGACTGCAGTATCAGATAAAGTATGGTTTAATCTTTTGAATTTGTTCGTTGTTAGGGGGAATTTTAATGAACAGAGTGATTAGTGGTGCTTTTTTAGTAACATTATTGCTTATTTTGCAACTGGTTCACTGCAAGTTTGATACAACATCTCCAACTGAATATCAAAGTGAAAAAAGCCGATTTACGCTTACTGTTCCTGATGATGTGAGTGCTGATCTTTATAAAATAGCAGTATATGATAGCGTTGATACCGTTATTTACTTCAGTAATGCAAAAAGAAAAACGTTGCAGGTTGCTGTTACATCCACACTTACAACAACAATTATTGTTGATGCTATTAAGGATAATACATCGGTATATTCCGGAATCGCATCGGTAATTCCAGGAGAAGCTACCAGCATTTCACTTAAGAAAATTGAAAATGTTGGTGTTGTGGCACCTGGAAATTTTGAGGGTGAAGTAACAGATGATAGTAAGGTATCACTTTTCTGGAATGTTGTTACCGGTGCAACTGTCTATTCCGTCATGCGTTCAACTGATGGATCCACATGGAGTGAAATTACAGCAACTTCAGATATATCTTTTATTGACAGCGATGTAGAAACGGGTAAAACATATCTGTATAGAATTGTCGCGTCAGGGCAGGGGAGTGTTTCTGAACCAAGCACTACCATTGAAGTGAGCGTTCCAGCCGAAGTAATTGATCCCATAGCTCCGTCGACACCCGCATCTGTAAGGGCCCAGGCTGTTTCGATGAATAGCATTGAAGTTACATGGAAGGACGTTGATAATGCTGAAGACTATGTGATTCGTTATAAAAAGGTAACAGGCGGAACATCTGCAGAGGTTACCTGTGAAGAATCCGTGATTACCATTAATGAACTTGACGAAAATACACAGTATACAGTTACTGTTGCAGCCCGTAATAGTGTGGGAACCTCAGTTCCATCTGCAGCAGTATCATGTACAACACTTTCGAAGCCACTTGACAAGCCACTTGTGCCTTCAAATGTTGTTGCTGAAGCTCTCTCAGAAAAAAGTATTTATGTAACCTGGGATGCTGTAGCCAATGCATCCACGTATACTGTCTTATACTCAACACAGGCAAACGGAACCTTTACAACAAGAATATCATCAACAAACAGTTTCGTGATTGAATCCCTGAACGCATCAACTACTTACTATGTAAAGGTTACAGCCGCGAATGATGCCGGTACTTCAGATGCATCAGATGTGGTAAGTGCCAAAACTCAGGAGCCTGCATTGCAGGCGCCATCTGCACCGGTACTTGCTGTTGCAACAGTTGCTGATACATCACTGAAAGTTACCTGGAGTGCAGTCAACGATGCGTCTACGTACATTATTGAACGCAGTGTGACATCATCCGGTTCGTTCTCTGCGATTTGTACTACATCCGCTTTGGCATATACTGATACAAAGTGTTCTGCCAATACGACATACTATTACAAAGGAAAAGCAGGTAACAGTGCCGGATATTCTTCATATTCCTCTGTTGCATCTGGCAAAACCGATGCTGCTCTGAGTGCACCGGGAACATTGACAAAAGGAACTGTTACGGATTCGTCAATTGCGATCAGCTGGCAGTCTGCATCAGGTGCTCTAAGCTATAAGGTCTATTTCAGTACATCACAGAATGGTACTTACGAAGTACACGGGACTGCAACAGGTACACAGTATACACTGAACGGTTTGACTGCAGGAACAACCTATTACATAAAGGTAACGGCAATCAGCGGAACCCGTGAATCTGCAGCGTCTGGTGTGCTTTCTGCACAGACCGCTGTAAAGGCCGCTTCTGTACCTTCCGGTGTAAAAGCTACATCTGTTTCGGCGACATCAATAACAGTTATATGGACAGCAGTCGAGAGTGCAGTAAGTTATATCATCTATGGTGGAACGTCATCATCATCACTTGCGCAAATCGGAACATCAACAAGTACAACCTTCTCACACACCGGTTTGACTGCTGCAACAACCTATTATTATGCAGTTGCATCTGTAAATGCTGGCGGGACATCGGCACGTTCAACGACGGTAAGTGCTGCCACAGGTACTGCTGCACCATCAACTCCGACAGGGTTGACTGCAACAGTTGCATCGTCAACATCAATTACAGTAAAGTTTAATACGGTTACCGGGGCAACAGGCTATAAGTTATATTCGAGCAGTAATAATAACACATTTACACTATTATCATCGTTGACATCAACAAACTATACACATTCTGGTTTGACAGCTAATACAACATACTATTACAAGGTGTCGGCAGTAAATGGTTCGGCTGAATCTGCTCAGTCAGCATCCGTGTCCGCCAGGACGAGTGCTGCAACCAAAGTTGCTGTGATCAATTCAAACTGTAATGGTTGTGGACGTTGTCCATCTTCATGCAGTAGAGGGGCTATTGTTCGCAGTGGCAATAAATATATTATTGATGCATCAAAGTGCGATGGGTGCGGAAAATGTGTTAGCAGATGTCCAAGAGGTGCAATATCATTAAAGTAACACATAATTTTTATCGGGGAATGGAAGTATGAAATTAGTAAAGATTCTGGGTATTAGTGCTCTGCTTGTTTTCTCGGCATTTGCTGCGAAAAAAGTGTACAACCATGTTATTGATCAGGCGATATGTAATCAGTGTGGTGATTGTGTAAAGGAATGTCCTGAAAATGCTATCAAGGTGACGAAACTCGCAGATGGTAAAGTAAGGCACGAAATTGATCCAGCCTTATGTACACAGTGCGGCATCTGTATTGATAAGTGCAAGCTTGAAGCAATTGATGCGCAGGAAGTGAAGCCTAAGAAGAAATAAAGTACTCACGCACAGCAAAAATCCCCCGCAGGAGGACTTGAGGAAAAATGCAATGTAGTTTATAAAACTTCCCTTGCAGGAGAGCCTTGGGAATACTTGATCCGGTTGGATTAAAAGAGTGTGCTTTTTAGATGTAAATCTTAAATAATTAACATCGTCCCCGGGTTTAGGGGTGATGTCGGTTATTTACAACTATGAACAGCGGAACTTTATGAAAAGAAATTTAGGTTTAATAGCGTTTACGATGATTGCTTTACTCATCGTTACATGTACCGATAGTATTGACAAAATAAGTGTGTCCGGTGATACAAATCAGGAAATGTCAGGTGCAACTGTTTTTATTGATGCAAATGTGTGTTATGGATGCAGTTATGAGAATTGTTATACACGCTGTCCTGTGAAAGCCGTAAGCAGGACAAAAATCGGGGAGCGTACTTATTTCATAATCGATCCTGAAAAATGTATTAAATGCGGCATATGCATAGAGAGTTGTCCGTTTGATGCTATTACCTGGAAACAATGATTCCGTTGAACAATACGAAGTTACTATGCAGTAACGTGGTACATACATTGCTGCAGTTTGTTTACGATATGGGAATATATTATACATGAACCGTAGAACTATTTTACGAATGATTGCCGGTGCCGGTGCTTTGATTGCAGTGCCTTTGATGGCAGCAAAATCCAAGTATCTGTTCAGGGTGAATCAGGCGAAATGTGTTGGCTGTAAAGACTGTGAACGGGTCTGTCCTGTTGCCGCGATCAGCTTTGTCAGGGGAAAAGCAGTTATTGATATGGAAACGTGCAACGGCTGTTCATTATGTCCGGCTGTATGCTCATATGGAGCGATTAATCAATGCGATATAAAAGACAAAAAATTCTGATTCTTCTTGGTGCAATTGCTGTTATGGCATTGTTTGCTATTGGATGCCAGGATCCACTTAGTGCTTATTTAAGCGTGAATAGTGCAAAATGTAAAGCCTGCTCCGAATGTGTTGGTGTCTGTCCTTCGGATGCGGTGAGGATAATAAACGGTAAAGCAGTAATCGATCCAACAAAATGTATTGAGTGCGGCCGGTGTGTTGAGGTCTGTCCGGTCAATGCGATTTATTAGAAGTGGGGAGTGGGAAGTGGAGCGTTCTTGACCTCAGCCTTAATCTCAATCTCAATCTGATTTGAATTAATCTGTAAAGGAAACAGCTGTTGGAATGCGCAGTGTACATAGTGTATTAGGGATTATCTTGGCAGGAGTGTTGTTTAACAGTTTCGCAGAATCGTCATTTCAGTATGATGGTGCTATTGGGTATACAATGGTAAAACCACATCTGTATGCTGACACGAATGGGGCTGAGGGACTTGATATGAACAGCTATCTTTATGCAACACGATCGTTCAACAAGTCAATCGAATTATCATTTCAGCACATGTTTACAGGTTCAAACAATACCGGTTTATATCCTGAGCGGAGTCTTCCGTTTACCAATTCGCTAGCGGGTGCACTCAAACTGAGTGGTTTTGGTACCTTGGTTCTGGGAGCATCAAACGATTTTTGCCATAAAGCAAAATCCCTGGCAGTACCGTATTATCCGGCTGGAACGGAAATTACACCCCGGATGCTTACATCCGGTGAAGGCTTGTGGAATGGTGCGTTTGAGTGGTTTCATGGGCAGGCAAATCTGTATACATCACTTTACAATTTTGAGATTCGTCTGCAGGATCGTTATGCAACAAGTGAAGCTCTTGAAAAGTCTCCCCATGGCGACCAGCGCGACATTGATCTCTGGGCAGATATCAGTGCCGGGGTAGATATACCGCTTGATATCGCGATTGATGTCGGTATAATTGCGAAGGACAATCTGACAGAAGATAGTAATTATGATATTTACAAATACTGGCTGGGTCTGAGCGGAGAACATCAATTTAACAGAAACCGTTTTCTGCTCTCATGGGATGCATCGGAATATTACACTACCAGTCAGATGATGGAAGAAAACGGGTATGCAGACGGGCTCACGACTGGTATCATGGCCCGATTTGTCTGGCGATTGAAATCTGATTTCTTTGTTAAGGGCGAAATTGATGTGGATCTTGCAGACAGAATGTTTAAGCAGTACTACGAATTACAAATGAGAAAGACCTGGAAACAGGGTTCATCCCTTGATCTTCTTTACTTTGCAACGAACGGTGTTTTATTTCCACGTCAGAGTCTTGCGATCAACACAGTTCTACGGCTTCATAAACACTTTGGAATCAGTCCGTCAGCCGCACTCTATATGTCTCAAGTGCCATCAGAGGCTGCTTTCAGATATTACAGAAGCGACATGAGGATAGAGCTTTTATTCCCTGTTAACTCCCGGCTGGATTTTTATACCGGTTATAATCTCACACATTATGACAGACACCCGTTATTTGCAACAAGAAATTCAGTATGTGCAGGTGTTAGAACATGGTAGGAAATGCACAGCTTTTTGCTGAAGGGTTTACACTGGGAATAAGCACCGGGCTTGCCTGTCTTGCGACGTGCGGACCCATTTATAGTGCATACCTGATGCAGCTTAACAGAACGGCATGGCGTTATGTAACCGCAGTACTTGAGATGTCGCTCGGGCGTTTTATTATGTACATCCTGATAGGTGCTGTCGCAGGTCTTCTTGGAACACAGGTTGAGGATATACAGAGGGATTATTTTACGGTCATTTCGTATCTGCTTTTTTCGACATTTCTTCTTGTTTCGGTTTTCAGGACAAAAAAATGTGATTCCGGATGTAAAGCTCCCCGGTGGAACAGGTTTGCAGACTGGCCGGTTTTACTGGGTTTTGTCACTGGTATTAATGTGTGCCCATCATTTTTACTCGCGTTTTCACGATCCATTACTCTTAGCGGGCCGGTTGCCGGCATGATGTTCTTCGCGGCTTTTTTTATTGGTACAAGTCTCTTTTTAATTCCGATATCATTCATAGGTATGTTTGGAAAAAAGGAACTGTTCAGAAATATTGCGCGTATTGCTGCTGTACTTGTGTCAATATGGTTTATCACAAGCGCGGTAAGAACCGGCTATACGATTGTAAAGCCTTATTTTGATAAACGCCCGGTAATCAATCTGCTTGACAATGAACCAATGTATATCGTTCTTCAAAACAGGGCAAAAGCCGAGATGTGTGCACTTAAGCTTGCGCAAAACAGACCGGGCAAAGTAATTATTTCAGATAGCTTGCCAATGCTTAAAGGAACACACTATATTTTTACCGATTCATTAACGATCGGTGCAGACACATCAAATGCTCGCAGAGCTGATTGTTTTACCGTTGTTGTACGGAGTGGGTTACTTGAATCTCCTGACAGCCTTGAACGGGCGATTCATTTTCTCAAAGAGTATCACTTCAGATTTAATTCTGTCAAGGGTGATCTTTTTTATGTGCGGTAATACCCGGGTGTTGGTGTATACAGGTATTATCATATCAACGTACAACGATACTGTCTGCTACTGTTTTTGAGAGGGTTTATGTTACGAATTGCAAGAATTGTATCTCAAATCCTGTTCT
The DNA here is from genome assembly GCA_012513915.1 of Fibrobacter sp. Lineage (GTDB taxonomy): Bacteria > Fibrobacterota > Chitinivibrionia > Chitinivibrionales > Chitinispirillaceae > JAAZBG01. The sequence continues at coordinate 4,113 of JAAZBG010000041.1, read as the reverse complement.
TTTGTATCTTTATAGTACTGTTATATGGTTTTAATAATCAGCAGCATGTTCAGAAACTTCAAACGGAGATTTTTCTTCAGATTAATCCGCTTGTTTCATTACTTACATCGCTCGCATCACGTCAGGTTATTACAGTGCTGCTTCCCGGAGCAGTGGTTGTTACGGTCGTTACGATCCTGCTTGGACGTGTTTTTTGCGGCTGGATCTGTCCTCTTGGGGCTGCGGTGGATTTCAGTGACAGATATATCATCGGTAAAGCCCGTCACGTAGCACGTCGTCCGCATATCTATATACAGCGATTGAAATATGTTTTATTGATTGCATTAATTGTTTTGTCAATGTTCGGTATGATATTCCCATTCTTTATGGATCCGATATCAATCATTACACGTATCACCACAATTGTTATTGATCCGGCGTTGAACTATCTCGGAATATCATCAGTGAATACCTGGAAAGCAGTCAATAATCTCTTTGCAAACGAAAAACAGGGCTTTCAAATTGCGCAGGTTGTTGCCACGGGAAGTATGGCAGCGTGTATTACGTTTGTCATGGTGTTTATCGGAGGGTTCTGGGATAAACGTTTCTGGTGTCAGTATGTGTGCCCGACAGGCGCGTTTCTTGGTCTTTTAAGCAGAATTCCTGTGCTCAGGCGTAAAGTAAATACTGACACCTGTAACAGTTGTCATGCTTGTGCAACGCGTCAATGTCCGGTACGCGCAATCAGTCACGATGATGTCAAGGTCACCAACAGCGCAGAATGTATTGTGTGTGGTGTATGTTCACAAAACAAGCGGGATTGTACAACCTTTACATTTGGATACGGAAAAGAGGTGCCGCCTGGTGCACCTGTTCTGGCACGTCGTCATTTTGTAACCGGGATTCTGGCCGGTGTTGTCGCACCATCAATACTAAAGGGGAGTGGCTCAGATCATATATCACAGGTGCAACCGGTTCGTCCACCGGGTTCCATTCCTGAGGCAGAGTTTCTGACACGATGCATTGGGTGTGGTGAATGCATGAAAGTATGTCCCAATCATGCCCTGCAGCCATGCGGGTTTATTGATGGAATGATGAAGCTGAATACTCCGAAACTTGTACCATCAGTCGGGTATTGTGAACCATCATGTACCGCGTGTACAAATGTCTGTCCAACGGTTGCCATACGGCCTGTTGAGCAGGAGGATAAGCCGTTTACGAAAATCGGTACTGCAATAGTTAATAAAGATCACTGTCTTGCATGGCGTGGCGAGATCCGGTGCATGATTTGCAAAAAGCACTGTCCTTATCAGGCAATAACCGAAGAGGAAATTGAATGTGGTGAAACAACGCTGTCGGGGCCAACTGTAAATAAGGATCTCTGTACCGGATGTGGAGCATGTGAGAAATATTGTGCTGCAGGGTCAAATCCTGCAATAAAAATATATATACAGGGTGAACGACGGATTAGTGATGGCCCGGTGATCTCTGATAAAAAGAAGGCACGTATCAAAAAAGAACGTGATGAGATACTGCGTGCTGAATAATGTTGATGTGTGGACAGTGATAAAACGGCTGCTTCGCCTCTGCTGTGATTTGAAAAAAAACGCAATTACGTAAAAAACAGCTTCATTCCGGGCCTGAAATCCGCAGATGGATTGTCAAGCTATTATCCCATCGTTCCTTACTTAAGATGTTCACCATACTGCACCGGGAATCTCTGCGCTTTTTGTAAAACAACCTACAATATTATCTTATGTATATCACTTACGTTCAACTGCAGAATTAAGATTAAACTAATGCTATAAAAAACCTTGATCTTTTTTGTACTATATCAGATAATGAAATAAATGTATATAAGGCAAATTACATGCTTTTATAAGTCTGTTAAGCAATTGTCAAATAAATGTAATTATCATTATGCACAATTTTCATCCAGTAATTTCAAGGTTTTTATACTTTAAAGTTATAATACTTCAGGTGTTCTTTTTTAATTGTGTCTTTGCTTCTGATGATGATGCAATTTTGATCCTCACACCTCCCGGAGAATTGTTTGCCAGTGCAATTGCGGGTATTCAGGAAGAAACTTACGATGATTTTGAAGTAACGGTTCTGGAATTATCCAAAGGAAATGACGATGCCGGGGAGATTGAGCATTATTTCGCATCAACAACGCCAAAGGTAATTGTAATTCTTGGTAATCAATTGTTGAGACTTTACACGAAATTTTCACATCAACACAAACCAGATGTAAGCGGAATTCCGGTGATATCCATCTATGCTCTTGATACAGAACGTGCAATTGGTCATTTAAACAACGCACAGGGGATATCAAGCCAGACTCCAATGGTTACTGCAATTACTAAATTCCGTTATCTTGTAACTTCGAAAGTTGCTACAGTTGGTGTGATCTACCGGGACGCATGCGAAGAACTGGTTTTGCAAAACACTAAACTTTGCCAAAGAGAAGGTATTGCTATCAGGAGTATTAAAATTGGTGATGAGGCTAAAAAACATAAAAAAGAGATTTCAAATGCACTTAAACACCTGATTAAAAAAGAACAGGTTGATGCGCTCTGGGTTCCAAATGATAATGTTATCTTGTCATCAGAATTACTTGGCAGTGTCTGGATACCCCTTCTGAATAGAGCGAATATACCGGTAATTGTCGGTGTTGAAGTGCTCGTAAAACCGGAACTCAATTTTGGCACATTTGCGGTTATACCAGATCCAAAAGGGACTGGAATGCAAGCGGCGGATCTTATTTTTGATTTGAAATACAATAATTGGGAGTTACCGGAGATCAGGATGTATCCTACTCTTTCGGTCTATAGTGTATTAAACTATAAAAAAGCTGCAAAAATAATTAACAGGAATAATATGAATACAATCACCAAAATTTTTGAATAATTATCTGATTTCTTCATTTTTGAACATATTAGAAGCATCGTGTGGTTAATTAATCATTGTTAGTGTTTTCGATTCGAGCAGCTTACCACTGATACGATCCCTGATAAGAATCTTAAATGTACCGGTTTTCAACATAAGCTTTTCCGCAATATACTGATTTGTTAATGATGCTGTCCCAGATGATCTGAATGTTCCTGCAAGTTTACCATTAGGCAAATATGCGCCAACAGAAACGTCTTTGTATTTGTCAATTAAAGGAGCGGTATAGTGAGGTGCTATTAGAATCGATGTAACGACAGAACGTGGTTCTGATTTTGGTGAAGTCCCGGCAGAATTTGTTGCAGTCAGTGCAAAATAATAATTATGATCTGTATCAAGATAGGGATAGGTATATTTGGGTTGAACTGTTTTCCCAAGCTGATTAAGTGATCCGGGAGTATCACCAATGAATATGGTGTAACTTGTTGCGTTTAGAACTGGTCTCCATGTTAGTGTAACGGTGGTGGGATTGTCCACAGAGATGGTAATACTGTCAGGTGTAATTGGCACTACTTCTCCGCAGTACTGAATAGGGTTATAGTTTGTACATTTTTTGCATATTCTGGTCCAGTTCGGACATGTATCACTGTTGGAGCATGCTGTATATGGATTGATACAATCATCCTGAATTGTGTTACATGTCAAAGATGAAAAAAATGCTGATAGTCCTCCCATCTCAGAATATGCCCATGAAATTGACGATACAAGAATACAGGACACAATCAGTGCAGAGAAGCGGATACCTTTACATAGTTTACTCATAATAACATCCATTTTGAATTATATAATAGCTATACACTATGTTGCTAATATATTAGTAAAAACTAAAAAAATCAAATAAGAAATATAAAAAATCTTTCGTCAATTGCACCAGGTAAAGCAATGTTGATTCTTGTTTTGGGGGGATAATCATGTTGATTATGAATATGAAGCAATTGACACTGTATCCCGGCTGGATACAGAAAATGTACCCGGATTGTATTTGAATAACGCCAAGCGGGACTTTCAGCGATATATTACTATATTAGTTACCTTATGTCAGAAATGTATTGGAAGAGTAACAGATGCAGGTAATACATTAATTATTCATCTGTTTTATTATACATGATAGTTGTGTGTTCTCTTTTGTTACCATATTCAATTGATTCAGAAAACAGATGCTTGACAGCAAATCGGGGGGAAATC
>JAAZBG010000040.1 GCA_012513915.1 Fibrobacter sp. | reverse complement strand
AGGTGATTTTGATGGCGATGGCACGGTAGGTTTTTCGGACTATATGATTTTTGTCAATGCATGGAACCTGAGTGAAACCGATACAGCCTGGGTTTCTCTTACTAACATGGCTGTTACTGCAGGGGAGCAGAAAATCGACTTTGCAGATTATCTGCTTTTTGTGGGAAGCTGGGGAAAGACAAAGTAGCTTTATACTTATAATGGAGTAATATCTATGAGAATTATACGATTATTTACAGCCACAATCATGGCGGCAATGGCATTCGGAACAGCTGATGCCGGTAGAAATGATCGTGCAACGGTCGAAATTGATTGGGATGCGACTACTCTACGAATCGAGTCCAGGTGTGGTTCGGGTAATGAAATCGCTCTTGCAGTGCGGTTAAACGGTTCGGTTGACCTGACCGGGTACTTTGTTTCTCTTGAATACGACACCAGCAAGGTTCGCATGATTGAGATTTTGAATCATGTTCCTGGAGAATCTGCTTTTATTGAATCCTGTGGCGGAAAAGAAGGACCGCTGATGGTGGTCCCAAATGATCGAGGCAGCGTGGAGATTGCTGCTGGTATTGTCAGGGCAAATGCAGCACAGGCTCCAGATGGCAGTGGAGTACTTATTTACGCCCGATTTTCACGAAAACAGTGGAGTGAAGACTGTCCGGTAAAACTTGTCACAGTTCAACTCAGTGATCTGAACGGTACTGTTGACACGATACTATCAGAAGAAAAACAACCAGGTAACGGTAAATAAAGAGAACCGGTGATGTCTGTAAAAAAGTTGATTTTTGTCCTGTTGTATTCCAGCCTTTGTTTTGCCGGTTTAAACGCTGATGCAGTCATATCTATCGATATGGACGTTTCTGGTGAAGGTTTACAGAAAAGTTATACAGCCAATACAGAAGGTGAGAACTTCAAGGTGGCAGTACGGGTATCGGATTGCAATTCAGAAGGGAATCTGAATTTTTTCACTGTTCGAATAAAAATCGACACCTCCAAGTTTACCTATGTATCAAGTTCGTTTCATAACGGCGATGAAAAAAACATTCTTAGCGAATCTCTCTCATCACCCGGGGACATTGGAACCGATTCATCAATCGAGATCGGTGCAGCATTACTAGGTGGAACAACTTCGGCAACATCGGGATTGCTGGGAGTATTTGAATTCAAGTCAAAGTTGCCGATTAAAGAAAGCGCAGCGATAATCATCGAAAATGTGCAACTGTGCACTCCAGGTCCGGAATGTGATGACTTTTCCACACCAGACACCGGATATTACAATGTGGATGACAAGATAAATGTTCATCAGCTTGTAAGAACAATAGCTGGAAAAGAGAACCGTGTATGGGTTTCAGGGCAAAAGGATTTGAATTTTTATGTGTCACAATCCGGATTTGTCAATATAACAATAGCTGATCTGCAGGGTAGATCGGTGATGACACCATTGTCAGGCGTTTTCTCATCAGGCGAACATCGGATAAAAAATGGCTTACAAATGCTGCCGGGTGGCACCTATATATGTTCAATAAGTTCAGGCATTAACGATATCAGACGCTGCAAAAATATAATAAGGTAAATAAAAAGGATTATCTGATGAACACACCATGTCATTTCGACGAGTCTGCGAGGTGAAATCTTCATCCACTTTGAATGATAAAAAACATTCTCGCTTCGTTAGAAATGACGTGTGGGGTAGGTTCGAAATGATTAGATGATGTGTTTT
>JAAZBG010000039.1 GCA_012513915.1 Fibrobacter sp. | reverse complement strand
TTTCAGCACAACGTGAACGGATTTGTGAAACTATTCAGTAATTTAATTTGGGTGTTTAATAGGATGCAAGGAAAAATACTTGCTTTTTATAAGGGATATGTTATGTAATTTCCCCTACAAAAAAATTGTCATTAAGATCACAGACTTTATCACAATTTTTATTATTTTACTGCTTAAGTCTAAAATGTCTTTTGAGGAAATTATTTTTAACACCCATTAAGGAGTTCCGATTTATGCATGGAAGATTCGCAGCACCCTTACTATTAATTTTTGTTGTAATTAGTTCTCTTTTGCATTGTCAGCTACCGCCAAATCCTGCTGATCCATCAAATACCGGTGTGGAGTTACTTATTAGAAACTCGCATTGGTTAGAAAGTAATTTGTCGATCGCCGATACTGTTGACAAACCAATCCAGATTGGTGTAGTAATTAACCTTCCTGAAAATATTGATTCAATCAGATTATCAGTAAAGGCTGAGGGCAAATCACTATTTGATACCCTGCTCCAATCTTTCAGTTCCAGTAATAGAGATACTATCTGGAAAGCCATGTCTTTTGCTGATACCGGTTATAAGTTCGTTTCAATCGTACCATATTCTAAAGTCATTAAACTTTCGCCTGTTAGCGCTGGTATAACCATTGCGAATAAAACTTCGACAATACAGCCAGAAAATCATCCTCCAAAATGGACTGAAAAAACATTAAATGTTGCTCTTAACGACACTGCTCGTTATCAACTAAAATTGTCTCCATTATGTTCTGACCCTGATAAGGAAGTACTGCGATATGCTATTTCCGGAAAAACATTACCCGGAGATACTATTATTGATAGTTTGTATATTTTTCAGGCAAGCGCTGCAACAATTGGAAAGAACAGTGTTGAACTTATTGCAAGCGATCCTTCAGGTTTGAAAGATACTATGGAACTGGTACTCAACGTTTCAGCATCGGGGACTGATAACAGCCCGCCCGAGGTCACTATAATTGCTCCTGATAGAGATTCAAGTGTGACAAATGCAGAAAACTATGTTGTGGATATGCTCTGTAGTGATGCCAGCGGTATTGATTCAGTCTATGCAATATTCAACGGCAAAACAACTTCCGCGGTTTTGGAAAACGGACATTACAAAATCGCCATAACGGGTCTGGTCGTGGGAGTTTACAATGCAATAGAGCTTATAGTTCGTGATAAATCAGTTAACGCACTCAAAACGACTAAAACAATAAAGATTAAATATGCTCAAGGCTTTACAATTGCTTATAACGGGAATGGTAATCTTTCAGGAACAGTTCCAATAGATACAGGTAAATATGAAAATGGTGCAACTGTGACAGTAAAAGGTAATACCGGAAATCTTGTTAAAACAGGGTTTACCTTTGTTGGCTGGGCAACCAGTGCCAGTGGAACCGAAGTGTACAAAGGGGAGGAAACTTTCAAAATTGGTACGAGCGATGTGACCTTGTACGCAATTTGGAAACAAAATACGACCTATGCACTAATCATCACCTCAAGTAACGGGGAAGTAACAATATCACCAAATGCTACAGTTTTTGACTCTGGTACAATTGTAACTCTTACTCCTGCACCATCAACCGGTTACCACTTCGCAGGATGGAGCGGTGCATTATCAGGGACAACAAATCCTGCAACAATCACAATGAACAGTACCAAATCGGTGACGGCTAATTTCGAAGCCAATCCACCGAATACATTTGCGCTTACTGTGTTAGCTACTAATGGAACGGTACAGAAAACTCCAGACCAAACTCAATACGATTCCGGGTCTGTCGTGGCGCTGACAGCTGTTCCTAATGCTGGTTATCAATTTACAGGGTGGAGTGGCGGAATAACAGGTACAACAAATCCCTCTTCAGTTACTATGATTGCAGCAAAAAGTGTTATAGCAAATTTTGAGATTAAAACCTATGCTCTTTCAGTAACTACTGCAAATGGTTCGGTAACAAAATCGCCAGATGCAAATTCGTATGATTCCGGGGCAGTTGTAACACTGACTGCAGTTTCTGATGCCGGATATCAATTCACGGGGTGGAGTGGCGACATAACAGGAAACACTAATCCATCTTCCATTATTATGAATGCTCCAAAGAGTGTTACAGCAAATTTTGCACTCAATACCTACCAACTCACTGTATTGGCAGGAACTGGGGGATTAATATCGGCGCCAACCGGGTTCTTCCCCAAGACGGTAAATTCAGGCGAAGCAATCATCTTGACTGCAAGTGCAAGTAGCGGCCACAGGTTTGTTAATTGGACAATTACACCCAGTACAGCGGGATCCATTACCAATGCGACATCGGCGACATCGGCAACAGTTACCCTAACCTCTGGTAATGCAACGGTACTGGCTAATTTCATGTTGGAGCTATATCAATTGAATGTTACATCAACTGTAGGTGGAACCATCAGCAAACCGGACTTTAGTCAATCATGGGTTGCATCGGGAAATTCAGTCGCCATCCAGGTTGATTTTAATACCAGTGACTACAATTTTGTGAACTGGACAGTAACCAGTGGAGCTGCAGAATTCGTAGATGCTTCGTTGCCCAGCACTTATGTAATTCCCTCATCAAATGCAACGGTACGCGCGAATCTGTCTCCCGTTCTTAAGGTAACCCTGAGTCCCGAATGGCAGACGACAGCCTGGGGACAATTAGCTCAAACTATTACATCCACGGTCACCGGAGGGACTCCCCCCTACACATATTGTTTGAAAAAAAATAGAGATGATATTAATTGTTATGTTTATGAGTCTAGCTATATACCTTATTTTTTCCCAGCCGGCACTTACGAATATTTTATGGAAGTTACTGATGCTAAAGGAACTATAGCCATCAGTAACATCTCTACACATGTTATAACGGAAGCAGTCACGGAGTAGTAACTTCAAGTCATGTACGAATTCACCTGAAAGTGAAGCCTAAACTGCCCGGATTTTTAAAGCGTTGTCTGCCAGACGGCGCTTTAAAAAATATTTCCGGTGCAATTTTCTCTTTTTATCTCCACAATCTCAACACGTAAACCATTTGCCTTATCCTCAGCATGCATTACTGTAAGAGAATACTTTTCTCCGATATTTTTTTTAAAGTTGTGCCATCCGCGCCTGCATGGATCTGCAAGCCAGGCTTTGTTGGTATCTGTCAAGAGTGTCTCCAGTGCACTGAGAAACAGATGGTGCATTTTCTCTTCGTAAAGTATATCTGATGCAAGTATGAGATCGGGAGCATAGTTCTTGAATGGCAGCAGTTTCATATCACAGCAGACCACGCTTGATTCACCACAATTTGATTCGCAGTTAATAGCGGTACATGCGCATCCATCAAGTGCAATATCGGTGGCGATTACGCTGTGACCAAGTTTCCGGAGTATCGTTGACAGTACGCCAAGGCCGCATCCGAGTTCTATCACACGTAATGATTTAGTAAATGCATATGATGACAGAAAGGAAATAAACGTTTCTGCTGATGGCCAGTTTTCAACCCAATAGGGCTGGTATTTATCAAGACGTGCCTGGTCGGGTGTAAGGTTATCAATTAAAGAAAGCGGATCCTGTGGTTGTATGAAGGTAAGCGTTGAATCCTTAAGTGAAATTGAAAAGGATTTTGTTTTGTAATGCATGGTAGCGCTATGTCCTTTGAGTAGTCTGAAAACTGTTCATGTATTGTGTTTATTGTTGATGAATATGATGATTTCACCCTTACGATATTGTATAAAACTATCATTAATTTCCCATTCAAATATATATAGTAACCCGTTTAAAAAGATTGACCTGTAATCTACTGATAGATATAATAGGAAGATAAATGCCATTTTGTAGTATAATGACAAAAAATAAGGGGATGATAGATGGCTGGTAAGCATTGCAGACTGTATGATGAGAACCTTGTGCACAATATAATGATCTCAACAGGCATGTCGGTTCTTGAGTATATCCGCGAGAATAAATATGCCAACACCGACGATATTTGTGAATTCGTGGAATTTAATGCACGAACGATCATTGAAGATACAATTGAACAATTGAATACAGGCGACGATGCACCACCCAAAAAAGAGCCAGGGAATGGCGGGCATGAACCGGAGCAGGACTCCGATGACTGGCAGTATAATCAGGATGATCCTGATTATAAATAATGCTGTTATCCGGGCATTTCAGAACATCCAACATAGTATTACTCAATTAGTAATTCCTGAGAAATCCAATTGTTGAAACGAAAAAAGAGTTGCAATTCTGCGCGGTATAAAGTAATTTTTCAGTCTCTTATGCCGAAGTGGCGGAATTGGTAGACGCACTGGACTCAAAATCCAGCGATGGCAACATCATCCCGGTTCGACCCCGGGCTTCGGCAAATCACCTTCTTCTGTTTTGTTCGTTCCAGTTTTTCTGTTGTTGAACACTTTGCTCTCTTTCCCGTGCGCATGCATGTTCCAAACCTGATGCTTTTGCTTCAAGTGCTTCTTTCTGTTCAAGAGGAGCGGAGTTTGCTGTCTGTCGTGCTTTCCGTGCCTCATCGCATACTGTTAAGGTGTATGCACAACCGGTAATCAGGGTTGTTATGACAACTAATAATAAAAACCGAATCATGGGGTGCTCCTTATGTTATGGATGATAGTAAACCGGTATACCTTCTGGTTATAACGGTTTTTGGGATAATTCCTGTCGATTAGTTTTCGTGGCTTGAATCAGTGGCCGAATTGTGTGTTCTTCGGCTTGACTCAGTTTAAAAGAATGATCCTGCGGCAAGGTAGACTGCGAGTCCAATCATAACGAATCCAAGGACGACTTTTAAAAGAACCATGTTATGCTGCGTCTTTTTTGCAAGATCGTTCCATTTCATGCCATAGTACGCCAGGATCATGACAATAATCAGCGGCAGTACAAACAGGAAGTTATAGAATGCAAGGTAAAGGTAACCGATTACTTTAAGATTATCCCGCTGGGTCATTGCAACTATGTATGGTAAATACATCTGTCCGGTACATATTGCCTCAAGCAGTGTTACGAGGAAACCAGTAACAATCGAACCAATAACAAGGCTTGTTCCACTTAGATTACCCGAAATGACTTTGTGGATTCTCATTTTCACTGCTTTAGGAAGCTGTAGAGCAATATCTTCAGTTTTCCTGGTTTTTCTGAAAATTATTGCATCTCTAAAACTTAAAAAAGCAACAACAATTGCGAGGCCGAATGCTCCCCAGCGGATTAATTGCGATACGATATAAAAACTTTTAAGCTGCTCCAGTATACCCTTAAGTCCTAATCCCATTGCGAAATAGGTCACATAGACCGTAAATGTATACGCAAACCCGATAATAATAATATCTTTTTTGCTTTTTTTGCGCGCGGCAAGAAATGAGATAAGAAAGATCATCGTAGCAATAGCGCATGGGTTGACACCATCAACAAGCCCCGTAACAAGGGTGCCAGCAAAGAATCCCCAGTCGAGGGATTTCTCTTTAAGAAACTTATTTAACTGTGCGGTATCACTCTGGATGGGATGGTTGGAACTATATTTTTCCTTATTGTTAATTCGCTCAGTGATTAACGAATATCCCCTGGCCATAATGTCTTCATAGCCTGCTAAAAATGTGTCAGGAAGAAAGAGCATTTGTGCTGCATTTGAGTTGGTTTTATATCGGTTTTCATATTCGAGGAGGAGTGCCAGTGCACTATCCTGTTCTGTGTCATATAGCGTAACTTTGAGGTCATCAGGGAATTTCTTTTCAAGCGGATAAAGCAACATTTTCTTGATTTGAAGACACTCACTGCAGGTGCTTGACCCGAAAAAGACAATTTCCACTTTGGACTGTTCAGCTTGTGCAGACCAGATTATCAGTGCCAGTAACAGGAATGTCATCTTAAATAGTTGCTTCATATGTTATTCATTTCCCCTGTTCAAATATAGTAGTACGATAATCACCTGTATTTATTATTAGTACGCAGAAATATAAAACAGGGAATATAGTACAATATAAAACACTTGGTAAATTTTTCCTAAATAAGTTCGCGTGTGTCGGTAAAAGTGAATAGTAAGTGGCAGTCTGATTGTATTTTTTTTGTACCAGAACAGATCATAATAAATGAGCGCCATCACAGAACGGCTTGTTTTTTGACTTTCCGCAGCAACATAAGGTAACCCGGTTTCTGGTTTCGTAAACGTGACCATCACTTGATTCGATTGCAATTCCACCTTTTACCCAGAGAGGACCGGACTTTCCGATTGATTGATCGTAGGTAACACTGATAGACTTATCGAAGTCTGGCTCAATAGGTTTACCGCTTTCTTTGTCGATAGCAACAAGTCTGCCTGCCGGGCAGTTACAAGCCTGCTCTATAGCTGCTTTTCTGTGTGATTCGATATCTGATGTTTTTGTGTATTCCCAGGTACCTTTTCCTGCATCACAAAATCGTGCTCCTGCGCATAATTCTTCATAATCGATAAGATCCAGTGATGGCCCCTTTACCACAACAGCTGTTGAATCAAGCGGTTCACGGGATGCACATTCTGTACCGTCAAAGTCGTTTTTTATATGTGCACCATCACAGTAGGGCATCGTGGATGACTTGCCGCAGCGACAAAGCGCATAGGTGCTTTTTTGAGGAAATACGCTGTCAGTCTCCCATCTTTGAGGGAAAATCGCGTTTGTTACAGAGTTTTCTTTTTGCAAAGGTGTTGAGCCAGTAACGATATAGGGGCCGTTTTTACTGATCCTGATTTTATGGTCACTCATTATGTTTTCTCACAATGCATCTGAAATATTTTACCGGTATTACCGTTATCTTGTTGTTCTGATACTATGGAAAATAATAATTTTTATGTGAATACGTAATAATATAGGTAAATAGATAGGATCCATAAGATAAGGATTGAGGATATCTTGAGAAAGAATTATAATAAGAGAGAGTACATAAGTGAACTTTTAAATAAAGAGGGCTGTATGTTCAGAATGTCTTTTTTATTGATAGTCGTTTCTGTCTGTATGCTTTTTGCTCAGACAAAAGATGCTTATGAAACGGGGGATGGTGGCTCTGAAGGGAAAAAAGGGCTCCTTGATCCATCACGGTTTTCCATACAGAACAGTGTCTCATTTGGGATGATAAGCAGCGGTCTTTCGAAGGGTGACCTGAAATCGCAGAGCCTTTATTCAACGATGTTTCAATACAAGTTTCATGCACCGGTTACGGTTAATCTTAACTTCGGGCTGCCGATTCATTCGACGGTATCTTCAGCACGTAATCTCAATCTCAACAATATTGAGTCACTTGATTACTTCAAAAGCATGCCGATTAGCGGTTCTGTTACCTGGCAGCCACGGCAAAATTTCTTTATACAACTTAACGTAGAGAGAAACACCTATTCTTCCGGAAATCCATTCTATGATCAGATGTACCCCGGATATTTCAGGCGTGGGGCAACCGCGGATTCATTATCCGTGTTCCGCAGATAGTCAGCCTGCGAAAGTACTCTGTTTGTATTTAGTATACCGGTATGAGTATCAACCTGACAGCAACCGGTACTCTTGTCTGTATACACGTTCGCTGTATTCTTGCTGAATACGTTTTTTCAATAATAAATGTTTGTGTTCGGGTAAACCGGTCAGTTCTGATGTATACTTAACTATATGAGTACACAACAGAAAAATGCATTGGAAACACCTGATATTTTTGAGTATTACGATTACAGAAAGTACCTGCTGGATCTTGTTGAGTATGAACGAAAGCGTACGCCTGTATTCTCAAATCGGTATATTGTGCAGAAAGCCGGTTTTAAATCACCGACTGCTTTAAAGCATGTAATCGATGGGAAAAGAAATCTCAGTCTCGAATCAGCGAACAGATTTGCAGCGGCACTTAAAATTGAGGGTATTCGCAGGCACTATTTTCTTACGCTGGTGCTTTTTAATCAGACGACATCACTTGAGGAGCGGGAGAAGTATCTAAATGAACTGCTGGAGCTTCGCAGAACCGATAATCCATCACGGTTAAACGAGGAACAGTATGATGTATTCAGCAAATGGTACCATCTTGCAATTAAGGAACTGATTGAGTTACCCGACTACAAGAACTCATCAAAGTGGATCGGACGTGTGCTTAGTCCTCAAATATCGGCAAATGAAGCTGCGGATTCAATTAATTTACTGAAGCGGGTTGGATTGATCGAAAAACAGGATGGTGCTTTTCGTCCGGTAAATAAGGTGCTTATCACTGATGAGCGGGTGCGCTCAGTAAAAGTGATTGAATATCATCGTCAGATGATCCAGCTTGGGGCTGATTCAATAACGCGATTTCGGCCTGAAGAACGGGAAGTGAGCGGTACAACGATCAGAGTGAATAAAGAGGAGTTCAGGAGCGTGGTTGCAATGGTCAGGGAGTTGCGCAGAAAACTGCTGGCACTTGCAGCAAAGAGTACTGATGGTGATCAGATTTATCAGTTGAATTTTCAGCTTTTTCCTCTGGTAAATACCGACAGGGGAGCACGGTTGACTGATGAGCGGGAGGATCTGTGACTGGTTTCGTAAAGGGTTGTATCGGGTTGACTACCGTGATATTTATGCTCCTGGGGTGCACGAATGAGAATAATCTCAGCGGTGGCATTGATGTCGGTAATCCGGGGAAAGTAGTCGGTGTTGTTAAGGCTTCGAATGACAAAGTTGTACCTGGAGCAATGGTAATACTTGGTTACGATACGCTTTTGCCCAAAACGATAAAAACAACAGATACAGTCATTCGAAACGGTTTAGGATTCATTTTCAAACTGAATTATTTTGATACAATTATTACCGATGAGTATGGTAAATTTTTCTTTGATTCGCTCTATCCGGGTGATTATGTAGTAACTGTTAAGGCAGCAGGGCTTGTCGGGGTTGACTATGTTACTGTTTTTGACGGATCAGCAGAGGTATCTGTCTCACTTACAATATCGAAGCCATCAACGGTAACAATCGCACCTGCAGTTAAGGGTGATACTTCGTTTTCAATTGCACGGGTAGCCGGGATACCGTATCAGGCAACAGCGGATAGCAGCGGGACAATCAGATTTGATTCGCTGCCATCAGGAATAAGAACGCTGGTTGTATATGGCAGGGATGAGAAACGGTATGTTATTGATAATGTAAGAATTAAGCCGGAAACAAATGCTGTGCTTGTTGCTGATGCATCCGTTCCGGTAGTTCAGTGGGTCTTTAAAAATGAGTATCGATGGGAAGATATGTCACCCTACGTGTATAAGTATGGCAGGTGGAACAATCAGGTATCGATATGGGATTCATCAGCGTATGATATCTATATTCAGTTCAGTCATGCAATGGATCCGATAACAACACTTCCGGCGATAAAGGCTGTTTCAGACAGATCCAGCTTGATAATTGACAAAGTACAGTGGTATAGTAATGATATAGTTCTGCTTAGGCTCTGTGTGGCAGACAGTGCAGGAGTATGCGACAAATTGCTGCTGGAACAAGCAGTTCCATGGACTTTCAGCATAGATACCGGGGCATCATCATTGACCGGTCGCAGGATGACATGGGCAGATACCGTTAAAATTCAATAATCCGGATAGTAAAAGAGTCATGATCATAAAACAGGAGGATGGTGCTATGGGTAAATTCAGGTATTCACTGCTGGTTGCGGCAATTGCAGGATTATTTTCTGTTACCGGTGCTGCGACTATTTTTCAGGAGGATTTTTCGAGTCCGGGTGATGCGCATAATGCATGGACTGCATCCAATGATTTCATAACCAGAACATTTAATACTGGCGCATGTGTTGTAACCAACGCCAGTGATCAATACACCGGGTATGTCTATCATGTTTACACTGCAAAGCCTGCAGTTTTTACGGTGTCAGCAAAAATTTCCCGCACGGCTGAAACGGCTTTAGCCGGTTTTTCTCTTGGATTTAACCCTCTCGATTATAGCGGATTAACAGTTATGGTTGGAAACGATGCTGTTTATTTTGGTAGATCATCAGAGGGCACTCTTAACGGTGTTGCTTCTCCCTATATTGACAAAAATAACAATGTTCTTAAAGTCAGTATGAACGGGTCAACCTGTAACATCTTTGTTAATGATAAGTTTGTTACCACATTTAATTACTCATCAATTGCAGCAGGTGATTTCGGATTTATCCTTTCAAAACAGACAACAGTAACGTATGATGATGTTCTTGTAACAGATGAGTTTACCGATAAACCGGCACCGGTTAAAGATTATGTTGATGAATTTGATGGTGCACTTAAAGCTGACTGGACAGTATACAAAGGGAACGGTACTGCTGCAGCACAGAATGGTAAGCTGTCAATGGTTTCTGATAACACCGCCGATGCGTATGTCAATATGCTTGTCAACATAGAACTTGATTCGTTTGTCCTCAAAACAGTCGTATCGCATCGTTCCGGTAGTGCCAGTAGTGTATATGGAATACTTCTTGAAGGTGACGAAGACACCGCACAATCAACCTTTGCAATTACTGCCGGCAAGTATTATGGAGCAGTTGCAGGACGTCATGCTTTCAATCTAACAAAGGCAACAAAAATCAACGGATTGGCCTATACTGAGGGAGGTCAGACATACTACTATAACGATATGCTTGAGGTTGTTAAATATAGCGGTGTGAACACTTATGCTTTTGTTGTAAATGGTGACACACTCACACGGCTAAGCGGTCTGAACTATCCGATAACAAAAGCGGGGCTGTTTTGCCAGGACAGTCTGAATCTTGAATTCGAGAGCTTTACTATTAATTCACTTCCCGTAACATCAATCAAACATTTTGTAAATAAACGTTCGGTTCCTGTAATGGCAATGTTAAAAAACTATGCTATTATCGATCCTCTTGGACGAGTAATTCCAACAAGTAAGGTTCTTGATAAAAAGAGTGCGACTGGTGTGTACATAATTCGGACAAATCGTGGAGCGCAGACAATGCTCAGATAGCCAGTTTTTTTTGAGGAACTATAAGTTATGTGCAGGGACCTGTTTTTGGGTCCCTGTTTTTTTGTGAAGCTATAGCGTCAGTGATTTACAATTATCT
>JAAZBG010000004.1 GCA_012513915.1 Fibrobacter sp. | reverse complement strand
CGAATATGAAACATCCAGTCGTAAGTACACTGCTTGCCCATTATTGCTCCTATGTTGTAATTTATAACGTAGGAGTAATATGTTTTACCGGGTCTGAAAAAAATCGTGGGTTGGTCGAGCGTTTACTTTTCAATTACCTAAATAAAGTTATTGTGTTTTAAAGTATTCATAGATATTTTCAAGAATATGTGTTCTTGAAAGATGTTAAAGCATTCGTGTACCAGAGAATACTAACAATTGGCCTTAGACTTAACAATGCAATTGTTGCTTAAAAGAAAATAAGTTAAATGATAAAGTATGTGTTTTAGACAAATCAAATAATCTAGGGTATGTTTCGTGAAAATTGTTATAGTACTACCTTTTGTGTCATCACATTTTATTGGAGGGTATAGAGTTCATTACGAATATGCCAACAGACTTGCACTTAAAGGGCATTCTGTTACTGTTGCGCATATGCAATACATAAACATATACAAGCTTAGACCATTAATGGGAATGATCAAATCGATCATTTTTGGCGTAAATGGAAAAATCTCATGGTTTTCGTTTAACAAATACGTAAAAACTACAATCCTACCCAATAACTTTTTTCTTCCAGGGTGTGATGTATTACTTTTAACCCATTGGTATACAGCAGAAGTATTTGGTACTCGCCACGATAAAGCGCGTTTAATTTCTCAGATCGCCTATGATTATGAATTATGGATGGCTGCAGATACTCAAAAAAAAGCGCGTATGGAAAAAGCTTTTTTAAAATCCGATATTCTTTTTTCAACTTCTAAAGTTGTTTCTACTATGCTTCTGACCTCAGGAAGAAAACCTGATGCGGTAATTCATTGTGGGTATGATTCTTCGATTTTTTGTGTAACAAACGATCCAGGTAATCGGAAAAATGTAATTGGAATACTCTTAAGAGAGCATACTACAAAAAGAGTTACAGATGCAATTCTTGCTCTTGAAAGTATATGGGAGCCAAACAAATTCAGGGTAATTGCAGGAGGAAAATATACTGGAAGTTTACCGAATTGGATTGAAAAATTTGATATCTCTACAGATGAAAAGTTATCCAACTTTTACAATACCATGTCTATCTTCATATTACCATCCGAATATGAAGGGTGGGGGCTTCCTGCTGTTGAAGCACTTGCATGTGGGGTCGCTGTTATATCAACACGAAACGGCGGTGTTGAAGATTTTCTGGAACATGGAATAAATTCAATTTTAGTTACACCGAAGACTCCAGGAGAAATTGCTCTTGCTGTAAATACCCTATTAGAGAACGAATCGTTTCGAAAAGATATCATTGCAAAAGGACTTGATACTGTAAAAAAAATGGATTGGGAAACACCAACAACATTGTTAGAACAGATTTTACTCGAAAAAATACAAGCACTCCAATAATAAATAGTTTATTCCTTAGACAGGTAACTTCTCTTTCAGTACATTTAGAAGTAACTCATAATCATTTTGATCCTTCAGAAAGACATTTGGATATTGAGCAGATCTTGTGAGGTAACGAATGAAACTTATATATACAATACTGTTATATAATTCTTCGGGAATCTCAAACTGTAAAAAAATAGCGAGATATTCATTATCCCCAGTTCCGTTTATAATCGCGCTAAATGCCGATAAAACAGTGTATCCTTTCTCAATTCTCTCTTTTTGCACAAAAAAGTTTAATAAATCAATACCAGGAAAATCACAGGTCCTTCCAGTATCCCAATCAATTACCCCTTGTATCATACCAGTGTGAGGATCTACCATGATATTTCCATAACCATAATCCCCATGAGACACAACCAGTGCGATTTTTTGCCCAATCAAGCGATCCTGCAAAGTATGGATCATCGTTTCTATTTGTTTACGAAGTTTAGTGGAGATAACACTACAACTTGCTAAACGAGAAAAATCATCGGCAAATAAGCTGTCCAATTTTGTACTATCTAATATAACAAGTTGTTGGGTAGCATAATGTAATTGTAATAAAAAATCCACAGAATTACGAAAAATTGGCCCGCGTAGTTTTCTGCAATTTTTCTTCCATGCAACAATACCTGAGATCATTGTTTCGACATAAATGATACTACCGGCAAATTCTTTGCGACAGATAGGCTGTGGTAATTTATTAATAATTATTTCTGGTAATCTGGCACAAGACCGAAGATATTCCAGAAAAGAATGGTTTTTACTTACTATGTTATCAATTGCGCGGTCAGAAACCAATCGGAGAATAAAATCTTTACCTGTATTTTTCTCTTTTATAAAAAGGACTAGCGCACCACGAAGCCGAATGTCCAACCGCTCCAGGACACAGTTAGCGCTTGGAAGTTGTAATGCACTTACTATTTGGTCATTTAACATTTTCAAATGGCCAGATGATTCTATAGAATTTGATCGGGCTAAAAAAATGTAACCTTCAACAAGGGCACTATAAGCTCCCAGCGTAAAAAACAAATGGTGTAAAGGTTGAGATGATGTCGGCCATTCAAACTTCTTATTTTGAGCTATCATTAACTCTTCAGGATGTTCCAAATGAGGTAGTGGCAAAAAACAGGTAATAGATTTAAAGCCTGCTTGTTGTAAAGCTTTCTGATAACCAGGTTGACGATACCATAGTTTATTATTAAACAAGCCAAATTTACCATGTACAAAGTTCTTAAGATTATGTAATGAATAAATGTTTTCAACAAAAAACAAAATTAAACCTGTCGGTGTTAATAATTGCCTTGCCTTCTGTAAAGCAATGTGAAGTGACTGTCGTGAGTGTGCAGAAGAAGAATGGTACAATATTAAATCATATACTGCTGACATACTAGTAACCGATGGAATCTGATCCTCAAAATGTGTCTCTTGAAACAAATCATTGCAATAAGAAAACTTATTTCCTATAACTAAAACTTTGCATTTAGAAGGTAAACCCATTGCTAAAAGCAAACTGTTGCCAATACGGTGTTGTCTTTTGGTGTTACAATATTTATTGGACACTCGAAGGACTCCAATCATTGGATAATGTAATGTCAATGCGTTTCATGAATAAATTTCATTAACAACTTATTTATAGATTTTTTTTATAAGTTTATTTGGTAAAAGCAAAATCAGCAGTCGAAAAAAAGCATGAAAGATAAAATTTGGAAACAGTAATGCATTTAAATAATATTTTTTTGCAATTCTATATTCTTGCTCATGAATATAGTTATATGCTATTCCACAAATTCTTTTTCCTAAATAGTATCGGATTTTATTTTTTTCTTCTTTATTAAAAAAAGAGCCTTTCAAATGGTATCTCAAAACATCAGTATCTTCTTTTGACTGTTCTAATGCACTATTTGATACATTTTTACCATGCCGCCCCACTCCTACCAAAACTTCATCTATATAACAGAATCCTGAATATTTACTGCATCGTATGCTAAGGTCAAAATCCTGACATCTTGGGAAAAGTGGATTCCACATACCTACTTTTTCCAATATATTCTTACGCAACATCATTGTGCTTGGATATATTGGATAACCTTTTAAAAGAAATTCCATTGTATTTTTTGAATCGTATAGATAAACGTTATCGGCTTTGGTGTAATTCTTGTGAGGCAATTTCAAAATAAATGAATTAATATCTGTATTGGTTTTCTCAAATCTTTTTCCATCTGCATGCTTAAACCTATAAAAATTACAAAAAACAAATGAGAAATCATTAGTATTATCTAAAATAGTAACTTGCTTTTTTATTTTATTTGTTTCCCAGACATCATCTTGATCTAAAAATGCGATATATTCACCTCTTGCATATTTGATACCAACATTTCTTGCTGCTGATACTCCTGCATTGGATTGCTGAATAATTTTCATTTTTTCTGAATGTTTTTTTTCATATTCTTTTAGCAAACTTATAGAATCATCTGTTGATCCATCATCAATAGCAATAACTTCATAATTTCTATAATCTTGATTAAAAATACTTTTTAGTGTTGATTCAACAACCGCCTTCCCATTATATACTGCCAAAATGATAGAGACCTTAGTATTCTGATTTTGTGACTCTATATTCATTATTATCTCCTTTACCAGACGATTATCGGTTCATAATCAAATACAGGTATAGTTCTTTGTTACAAAACACGCAGATTTAATAAAAAAATCAAAACAAAATTTAAATGCCTATTAGTCAAATAAACTATGTAATTGGAAAATCAATTTTTTTTGTGTGTCATTCAGATTATACTTTATTTTAACGATTTGTTTCGCAGACTGCCCCATATTAGTCAACAATTGCGGATTATTCCAAAGTTGTATAAGTTTGTATGAAGCGTCATCAATATTGTGCTCTTTATAAATTAATCCGGTGATTTCATCTTGAGTTGCCTCACATACCGATGGATTATCGGAAACCAACAGTGGTAGCCCTTCCAACATACATTCAAGTATTGAAAGTGAATAGCCTACTTCTCCATATGATGGATGAAACGCACAGTTGGCGGACGCAAGTATTTGTCGCACATTCGTTAATTTCCCAGTAAATATCACCTTTTGTTGAATACCAAGATTGTGTGCTAAAACTTTAAACTGTTCTAAATCAGGGCCATCTCCAATAAAGACGTAATAAATATTATTGTTAGGTACAATCTGATGAACTTTTGCTATTGTCATTAAAGCAAAATCAATGCCTTTATATTTATGAGCCCTTGATGCTGTAATCAAAATAAAAGCGTTCTTTGGGAGTTGATATTTGATACGAAGATCTACAATTGGATGATCCTGTTTTATAATCGGAATGCCATTATTTATTGCAAAACATTTATTTTTAGGCAAGCAATTGACGTTAATAAGACGCTGTCTTACGAATTCTGTTGCTCCAAAACAAGCATCAGCTGTTAATAATGGGATATGAGTTATTATTATTTTTAGAAGTTTTTTAAAGCCGGTTGATACAGTACGTATACCTGGTGTATGATCATGTGTAACAATTGTTTTTATTCCAGCTAATCGATAAAACATGTGAACAAGTCTGGTTGGTGCTTTATCAGTAAAATAAAGATGTTTGACATTATGTTTTCTAATAAAACAGCATTGTCTAACAACAGATTTAAAATCTGTTTCATTGAAACTGAATTGTATCTTATCTGCAGAACATCTTACTATTTCATCTGGTAATGTAGATATACTTGGATAACAAATCAGGATTCTATATGTTGGCGAAAATTCTTCATTAATAGTTATCCAGAAAGATTCCATTAACCACCATGCATAACCGACGTTGGAATCCCAGTTTGCTGCAAGGACAATTGCATTTTTAGATTGCATAAATTTATGGTTTTCTTGGTATTAAAAACTGCTTTTTTCAAGCATACTTCGAAAATGTAAACTGTTTTCTTTAAGTTCTGTCAGTGTTCCGTGTGCTTCGATTGTTCCGTTTTTGATTAAAGTAATTAAATCTGAACATTTAATGGCCGAGGGACGATGCGAGATGATAATAATAAGTAGCTGCTCTTTCAATGAACGAAGAAGCATCATAAAATCATATTCTGATTCTATATCCAAAGCACTTGTCGGTTCATCCAGAATCAGCATTTTTATATCTCTGTAAAGACATCTGGCAATACCGATTTTTTGACGTTGGCCACCACTTAATAACTTTCCGTCTTGTCCAAGCTTTGTGTAAATTCCTTTGGGCAATTTCTGTACAAAATCCCATGCGTTTGCTTTTTTTAAAACATCAATTATTCGATTTTCGTCAATATGTTTTTTATCAACTCCAAATGCAACGTTCTCTATTACTGTGTCATCCAGAATGAAAATATGCTGAGGAACATATCCACATGATTGTTGCATCTGAGTAATCATATCTGAATCCGCAGCTTTCCCGTTTATTAAAATTCTTCCGGTATCGGGTGGAATTAAACCTAATAAAATATCTATCAGAGTTGTTTTTCCGGAACCAGAATGGCCTGCAATTGTATTAATCATCCTGGATGAAAATGAAACACTTATGTTTTTTAAGGTGATATCAGTTGCAGAGGGGTATTTGAAATTAACATTGTCAAGTCTCACTTCATTAATAGCCTCTGCAGAAACTAATTTTCTGTCATACTGAATATCAACTTTTGTATCTAAATGTTGTGATAATTCAAAAGCCACAGAACCATGAGCGCTTAATGATGAAACAGATTTAAATATTTGCTGCAAAGTAGGAAGTAGTTTGTAACCAGCTATGGCGTATATTGACAAAAAAACGATAATTGAACTCGAATTATTGTCGAATTGCATAGCAATGATAGCGCCTATAAATATAGTGCTGAATGCAACAGTTTCAATTACATATTTTGGTACATCGCCAATCAAAGTAAGTATAGAACTTGAGTTCAATCCTTTCAGGTTTATATATCTGTACTTTTCGATAAAATTTCTATGTAATTTGTTT
>JAAZBG010000038.1 GCA_012513915.1 Fibrobacter sp. | reverse complement strand
TCCATATATTTGTATCGGTTGCACAGGAAGGTGGAAGATTACCAAACGTTTTTCCACACATCGTAAACATAATTTATTTGGGATCTATTTTTACTATAATCTTATGGTTTCGAATGAAGTCGTTACAAAAAAGCGCACTTAATAAGAATTGAATGTTACGTATTTGTACGACTGGAACTTTTTAATTGACCTGCAGAATCTCCGACATAACGTATTGATCGTTTGAAAAAGGTTTCTGCCTTTTTTCCAACTGTTTTAATTTTATCAAAAAAGCATACAGCTGTTTTCCCGATAAGCGATATACTGGTACTTTTAACATCTGTTTCAATAGTATCGATACTTACCATCGGTGAACGGATTGAAAAGGTGTCTGATAAATCAAATGAAATGGATTTGCTTTGGAAATTCAATTCACCGTCCATGGTTTGCATGTGTAAATTGCCCGGGCTTGACAGCACTGCGTCAGAGGAATAAGTACGTTCCAGTACGGTGAGTATGAAAACATCATTATTGCTTGAACAGATCAGGATTGTGTCTCCATTTTCCGGTTCGATAAGACAACCAAATGCACGCTTCGCAACGAATATCTTGTTGTTAATTGTAACATAATAAACACAGCCGTTCTTTTCAACTACTGTCGCCTGGTGAAGTGTTGATTGAGAAAACTGTGATGTAAACATTGTACCCTCTCTGAATCGTGTATGAACGATTTCGTTGCAGTTTTGAAATAATATATTGTGAATGACGCATCACACAAATCACCTTATTTTTAATTAATATAAATCAGTAAAAATCCAAAATTCAATAACCTGACAGTAAATTTACAAAAAATATGTTGTTTCTTTTTGTTTAATATCAATTTTTTAGGCCGCCGTTCCATAGTTTCCGGTCGAGACTGCGGTATTGTATTGCCTCACCGATATGCTTACCCGCGATATGCTCAGAGCCTTCAAGGTCGGCGATCGTTCGTGATACTTTAAGGATTCTGTCATAGGCACGAGCGGATAGTCCTAATTTGTCAATAGCTGTTTTAAGCAGAGCCTTGCTGGCTTCGTCAAGTTCACAGTATTTTCTTACATGTCTCGATTCCATATGGGCATTACAATAGGTTTTTTTATCGTTCTTGTATCGATCAATCTGTACCGATCGTGCTTTCATTACTTCACTGCGCATCGAGAGCGAATCCCTTCCCGGAACTCTCTGCGCAAGTTCATCATAGGTGAGTGCAGGAACCTCGACATGGATATCGATCCTATCAAGAAGCGGTCCGCTGATGCGTGACATGTATTTCTGCACCTGTTCCTGTTTACAGGTGCACTCATGACGCGGATCGGTGTAGTATCCGCAGGGACACGGGTTAAGTGCGACGGCGAGCATGAAACGTGCAGGGTAGGAGAGTGACATTGCCGCCCTGGAAATTGTCACTTTGCCGTCTTCGAGCGGTTGACGCAGATTTTCAAGAACATTTTTATTGAATTCCGGAAGTTCATCAAGGAATAAAACCCCGTGATGACTCAAACTGACCTCACCGGGACGTGGGTATGATCCTCCACCAGTCAATCCGGCATCGGATATTGTGTGATGCGGTGAACGGAACGGGCGCGTTGCAAGCAGTGGGGTGTTTTTGTCAAGAAGTCCGGCAACTGAATGGATCTTGGTCGTTTCAAGTGCTTCGTCAAGGGTGAGATCGGGGAGTATTGTCGGGAGCCGCCTTGCGAGCATAGTCTTTCCTGATCCCGGGGGACCGAGCATAAGGATGTTGTGGCTGCCGGCTGCTGCAACTAACAGTGCCCGTTTAATATGTTCCTGTCCCTTGACATCTTTGTAATCAATCGTATAATCTCTCGATTGACTGAATATTGCATTCAAATCAGTTTTGAATGGTTCAAGGGAACCTGTATTGTCAAGAAACGAGATCGCATCTGATAAGTTGTCAACCGGATAGATGTCGACACCGTCAGCAACTGAAGCCTCCATTGCATTTTCCCGCGGGACAAGCATCTTTTTAATACCCATCTCCCGTGCCCTGATCGCCATCGAGAGTGCACCTTTTACTTTTTTAACGGTACCATCAAGAGACAGCTCTCCAATGATCGTGTACTGGTCAATTGATTTAATCGAAACCTGACCGGATGTCATGAGAATACCGATGGCGATTGGCAGGTCGAAGGCAGATCCCTCTTTTTTCATATCGGCAGGTGCCATATTAATAGTGATTTTACCAAGCGGGAATTCATAGCCACAGTTTTTTATTGCGGACAGAACCCGTTCCTTAGACTCACGAACCGCTCCGTCGGGCAGACCGACTATTGTAAAGCTCGGAATCATTTCCGTAAGGTCCGATTCAATAGTAATTTCGAATGCGTCAATTCCAAGAACGGCCATAGAGCGAAGTTTTGCCAACATACGCGGACTCCTCATCATTTTGCATAAAACGGTATTTTTAAGTCACTGTGCAGAATCGTTACATCCAGATTCATGCGGAATTAACTGTAATATAGTTTTCTGCAGCGGAAATTCAAGGGGTTTGTCCGGATTTTCAAGTATTGCAGTGTCCGGTACTACCTGTAAATATCACAGACAATTTCCTCTGTTCCTGATTTCTAACGATCACGTTCTCCGCGCGAGAAATCGGGTATAGTATACACCAATTCCCGCTATCCAACAGCAGCATCCATCATCACACGAATTACTATCGACTTTTCAGGTTATTAAGATACAATGTATAAATACACTGCTATTAGCGCAGGATCAATATCCTGTTTAGGTGTAATTTCTTTGAATGGAATACAGTTTGACTGAAAATGATAAAGATCTTAGCGTAGCGAGGAAAATCCAGCTTGCTATGGTTCCTCACACTATTCCTGCTATCGATGGGCTGGATATCGATTCCATGTTTATGCCATGCAACGCACTTGGCGGTGATCTTTTTGATATCATTCACATCTCCAAAGATATTCTTGCCTTTCTTATCTATGATGTAAGCGGGTATGGGGTTACATCAACGCTGATCTCTGCTATGGCAAAGGTCTGCTTTTCCAAA
Source organism: Fibrobacter sp. (assembly GCA_012513915.1). GTDB lineage: Bacteria > Fibrobacterota > Chitinivibrionia > Chitinivibrionales > Chitinispirillaceae > JAAZBG01. The sequence continues at coordinate 1,679 of JAAZBG010000038.1, read as the reverse complement.
CATATCCGCACTATTCAATCCCCGCGGGCTGTCCTTGAGCGGGTGAATATGGAAATTATCCGTGATGTCCCTGCGGAATTTCATTTCACTGCATTTTTAGGCTATCTTGATCTTCATGATAATAAACTGACCTATGGAAATGCAGGACATATTTATCCTGTCGTTTATCGTAAAAAGGATGCTACGCTTATTCCGTTGAAAGGAACAGGGACGTTTATCGGTGTTTTTGAAAATGGTTTTTATGATGAGCAAAGTATCTATCTTAGTCCGGGTGATTGTCTTTTGATGTTTACCGATGGCATTTACCAACTCTATGATGATAATGTCCAGATCGCACGAAAAATGTTTGAGAAACATGCACTTGATGAATTTAACAATGGAACACATAATAAATTACTGGATTCATTAAGAGAAAAATACTCGAAATGTGTCGAACAGGAGGCGGTACGGGATGATATTACCGCGGTGGCAATTGAAGTTCTTACTCAGTCAAGAAAGAACCAGATCAAGGAACAGCTTGGCTTTGATACCGGTGACCCTGTGTATCTTCAGTTTATAAGTTACTTTGAGGAGATGGATAGTGCGATCAGTGTCATTCTAAGTACGCTTGATGTGTACGGGTACCCTGATGAAGCAATCCGGAAAATGAAAATTACATTGACAGAACTAATAGTAAATGCGATATTACATGGTCATAAACGTGATTATACCCGGAAGGTCACGATAGGCCATGTAATCTCACGTGTAAAGGCTGAGATTGCAATCATGGATGAGGGGCTGGGGTATGATCCGAAGGCATTGCCGGACCCGACACTTCCTGAAAATCTCGAAAGGGATTGTGGACGCGGGTTGTTCATTGTTCGTCACTATGTTGATGAAATAGACTTTAATGAGCGGGGCAACAGAATCAGAATAGTTAAGAACTTCTCAATAAGCGAGTCGTGATGTCACCTCTGAAAATCGGTATTGCAGGATATATGGGTTCCGGAAAATCATCCTGTATAAAGTTGCTTGAATTGTCATCCTTACTAAGCTTAAATGCAGATCAAATTGCAAAATCACTGATGCTTGAAAGTACAGAGATCAAACTGGAATTAAAAAATGCGTTTGGTGAAAAAGTCTGCCCTGATCAATCCATAGATTTTCCCTTACTCGGATCAGTTGTTTTTAACTCACCGTTGGCACTTAAACAGCTTAATGCTATTGTTCATCCACCGTTGCTTCTGCATTTACATGACCGAATGACTAAGCCCTATGACCCTGCGATTCGTTGTGTTCTTCTTGATGCCGCGTTGATTCCTTTATGGAAGATTGAGCACTGGTTTGATCTGCTTATCTGGGTTGATGCACCTGCGGAGGTGCGTTTGGAGCGGCTTTTTAAGCGGTCGCATGGTGTACTTTCAAAGGATGATCTTCAGAAACGAATTACCGAACAGGAAACACTATTCAAAAAATCAAATGGTTACATATGGATCGATATACTAAACAATGGTTCTATCGACGACCTTAAGTCCAAATGCACTTATGTAAAGGAACTATTGGAAACAAAAATCTCAGCCTCATCTCAACCTTAACCTCAACCTTAACCTTAACCTTAACCTTAACCTTAACCTTAACCTTAACCTTAACCTTAACCTTAACCTTAACCTTAACCTTAACCTTAACCTTAACCTTCTTCC
>JAAZBG010000037.1 GCA_012513915.1 Fibrobacter sp. | reverse complement strand
TTCAAGGGTAAGACGTTTCTGCCGTCCGACAAAAGCGAAACCGCTGCCGAGTTCGAGAAGAAAATCTTTGAGTTTTGAAATAAGTGCCTCTTCCACTTTTGTTTCAACAAGACGATGTGATTCCGGAAGATCAAGAAATTCGAGGATCATCGGGTCTTTTATTATGTCAATTGGTTTGGTTGTTTCGAGGCCTTTTTTTGCAAGGTTCATTACACCTTTTTTGTCACGGCTTTTTAGTAAACGCTCATACAGTAAAGAATTAATTTGCCGTTCAAGTTGACGAGATGACTATCCGTTATTGATTGCTTCTATTTCGTAAAAACATCGCGCTCCAACGTTCTTGACTTTTAGTAATAACCTATAATGTGTCCATGAAAGGTTTGGATTTAAATAACCTGGTTCCCAATTTTGTGGTAATTCTTCAGATATTCCACGCTGTGCGAGGAGAATTGCCAACGGATTCAGCATGACTGGTGAACTGGAATCTGATGTAACACGCGGTGCGTGTTGTTTTGTACTTCTTACTTCTGCATTAGATATATCACGCAGTGCGTGATATATTCCCTTAGTAGTTGGAATTTTATTACCTTCAGCAGATGTATCAAGAAGTGCGTGATACATCTGTCTTAACAAATTAGGATATTCAAAATAGAATTGTCTGAACCATCGCAGATTTGTCCCGGAATAACCATTACCAAACTCATTAGACAGTAAAATGGCCAATTCTTTAAGGATACGTTCACCGTAACCAGCTTTAAATTTGCCATTTTGTTCATTCTCAACAATTTCCCTGCCGACAAGCCAATTCGCAACAACCTGCGTTGAGTTAACAGAACGCGATATAGTGGTACGTGCTGAATTGAGAATGTCATAAATACGATTGTACAGGCCCGTAGTTGATGCAACATCGCCTTTTTTCGTAGCCGATTGTGTTGAAGTCTTCCGCTTCGTGTTTCCGGGTATACCTGCTTTTTTCATTCATCCTCCTCGTCAAACAGACTTGTCTGCTCTTTCAATCCTTATAAACTAAATCCCATTTCTACACCAGTCAAGAGGAGTTGTCATTAAATTTGGGAAGAGTGGTGAATTTCGTGGAGGGAAACGTTAAGTTTGTCTAAATAACAGACAGAACCAACTGCTTCGCTCCTTACGGAGATTCTTTTAATAAACAGATAGTTTTCAAACAAATGTTAATATATTTTATTAAATGCAAAGGACAATGTCTCAAACCATATAGTACATTTTATATCTTACATCACAAAAGTTGGTAATTCCATGAAACTTAAAATGTTAACGTATGTATCGGGTTTTGTATTCGTCACACTTTTTGTATCAGCAATCAATGCTGCATACATCACTATACCATATGATGCAAATGTGTATATCAGTTTTCTTAGTGGTGAAGCTGCTTCGAATACAGAATTTGGCATTGGTACATCTAATGTAAATCGTACGCCGCTGTTTATCAATTTACCGAACAATTCAGCACCAAAAGCAGAAGTTTTTGCCGGTTCCTTTTCCAAAGGTTCTGTTCTTGATTTTTATCTAATGACATCATGGGGGAGTACCTATTGGGCATTCTCGGATTACACAGACCAGGCCTCAAACATTGCTTTTCTTGACGTGAATAATTCGCTCAATCTCGGTGGTTCGACTATTCAGCGGATCAGTGAAACACTGTGGCAATTTCATCTTGATGATGCAGCATCATATAATGTCGATGATGATGATGATAATGATATCGTTTTGCAAATGCGATTAGCTGCAGTGTCATCAAACCCGCCAGTCTCTGAAAATGTACCAGAACCTTCAACGCTGATTCTTATGGCAAGTGGAATACTCGGATTTGTTTGCATGCGAAAATTGAGAATCCACAAAGTTTGATTTGTTTATTATAACAGCCTACAACACAATTTATTTCGGACTGGGAATTTCTGGTCGGTGGTGGGTTTCTGGTAATTTCCGGATACGCCCATTTTTTATCGGCATCATTAAAGAAACGGCGAATAACGACATTAATTATCCTGAATTTTATTCCTCAACCAGTAACTTCAACTATTATTTTGGGATCTGATTTCTGGTATAGTAGGTCTGGTACTGGAAGAAATTGCATTGTTACAGTAATTCTTTAGACAGGAAAAATTTATGCCCTTTAAAATAATTACCCATGACGGCAAAGCCCATATCGATGAAATTCTCGGTTCAGCACTTCTTGCACTTCATTTGAGTGAAGTCCCGGAATCGGTTGAGAGAATAGGTGCCCAGGATGTTGCCCGAATGGTTGAAAACAACGAAATCCCTGAAAACACTTACGTTATCGACGCAGGTCTTGTTTTTGACAGCAAAAAGAGGCTCTTTGATCATCACCAGAATGGAAATCTTCCAAGCTCTGCATTACTTATTTTTAATGAGTTTTTTTCACATTTGGAGGGTACTGAACTTCACAATTATGTAAAACTTGTTTCCAGAGTCGACACACAAAACATTACCAGTTTGAATGACTATAGTGCTGTTAGTGAATTGAATGCTTACTGGTCATTTATACATAAACTTCTTGTAAGAACCTTTGAAGATAATCCTCAGCTTGTTCTCACTATTCTGATAGATGGAATTAAAGATAAAATTGAATTTGAAAAGGCTAAAAAACTGGCGTCAGTCTGGCGCAAAGAACCTGGAAATATTGAAATGATTCCGATTGAATCGATAAACGTTTTAATCTATCTAACAAAACCACCATCAGAGTTAAGATCAGCACTTAAGTCTGAAATGAAGCAGTTAATCGAAAAAAATGACATTTCAGTTACCGTTTCCTTTGATGACAAAAATCCGGAAATAAGAACGTTATACAGAACAGAAATCGGACATGACATTGTTGATTTTACACGATGTAATCCATCAAAGACAATTTTTAACCATGATGGGGGATTTTTCCTGAAATATATACCTGTTGATGATAATGAGTGGGAGAAACTTGTCAAAGAGGCAATTGTTAAGAGGTAGTGCTGCAACAGGAGCCATTCTTACATCCATTGTCTGAATTAGGATTTAAAGAATGAAAAAATTTAAGGATGGGATAAGATGACAATGTGGTAAAAATTATTACGATATTGCCTTTTGTTTCTAATCATATAGTCCATTAATCCTAAAAAATCCTAATTCTGACAGTTTTCCTTATGATTTACATTATACACTCTTTTAAACTCCAGGCTTTTCGCGCCGAAGTTTATGAGTAATCCTATTGGCAAATTATATGCCTGGCAGTAGTTTATGGCTTGTGCTAAATGAACATCTTCAAGCTTGATTATTGCTTTAAGTTCTACCATTATAAAGTTATCGACAAAAAAGATACTCTTCGTGTACCAATATGAATTCCTTCAAAGTAAATGGGCATTTCCTTTTCACGTTTGAAATGCACACCTTGTTATTCCATTTCGATAGCTAATGCTCGCTGGTAAATAACCTCCTGAAATCCGTTACCAAGCGTAGAATGTACCTTCATAGCACAACTGATAATTTTATGAGTAATCTCTTCGTATTTCAATACGTCACCTATTAATTATTAGGACTATTAGGAAGAAAAATTGTTGGGATTACATGACAATGTAAATAAATTCTTTTATCATTGTCTTTCGTTTTTTAATCCAATGATCTTATAATTCCTTACCCAAAAACAGAACAATGTTGTTATCGTGTAAAGATAAAAGGATAGACAGCTTCAGTTACATCACCTGGATTATAAATTCTATCAAATTTCCATGATTTTATTAAGGTCATAATTTCCTTTTCAAAATTAGGATGATTCATTGTCGAGGATACTATGGTGGAGTAAAAAACCTTGCCATTATCGTCAATGGCAAATTTAGCAGTGATTTTACCTTCCATATTCATACCATCTCTCAATCTCCTATTATACGCATTACGAAGACTTCCTGCGCATTTATTGTTGACTACCTGCTCAATACTTGCTCTTGATCTTCCTTCCACATTATTTATGGATTCAATATGAACGCGTTCTTTTGTGTTTTGCCTTCTAATTATTAGTATTGCAGATGTAACAATATAAGAATCTGTAATCGAATCGAAAATCTTCACAGAAATATCTTTATTTAAATTAACCCTCGCTACAGAATCGATTTCAATGGAATCCAGTAAACCTGCCCAGGCAATAGTGCCATTAGGTGAAATATTTAGTTTAAGCCTGACACTATCTCTGTTGCCCAATGTGGCAATGTTGTCAATAGATTTAATTACCAGTGGGTACATCTCTTCCAATTTTCCGGCGATGATTGCGGAATCTCTTTGCGGATGAAAAAGTTTGACTTTTTTCATTGTACGCCATTGATCTTCATTTATTATAGAATCAATTGCATGCTTTGAGAATGGAGTTGTATTAGCAATTTTAGCTCCGATAGCCCTTATCATATATGGCCAGAAAACATGCATGTTGTCAAGCCCGTGGAGCTCTGTATCCTTCGTGGAATCAATCATTACCTGGTTCTTGCGAAATGCAGTAGCACTCGAATTGACTTTCCCGGAACTAACGATGCAATTCTTTTTATAATCCCAGATCACGAATGCAATGTCTTTTGCCAAAAGAACATAGTAGTTTTCTGAAGGAACAGGTGATCCCGACCTGCTTAATCGTACTTCGTGGTTAATATCCAATTCCATGTTCTGAATAAGGAGCACAAGGTCTGCCGGACAACCCGATGTTAATTGTGTATTATTGTTTGGTAAATTAATGCCTAGCTGTTTTAATTTTCGACGATCGTTTCCAGATATAGTTGCACTATCAACTGCTCCTGAAAACGAGTCTGCGTGGTTTTTACAGGGAGAAATAATGACATTATCAGTGTACAAAACGAGTGAGCTTGCGATATAATTGTTGATTAAGGAATCAAGAAATACAGCAGATCTCTCTTTAGAAACGTTGAAATCTTCCATGATAAAATCAAGTAAAGTTGAATCTTTAATATGAATATTTCTAATGGGTACAGGGTAGAGCGACAGATTTCTTATGTCCGAATCTGTTGTTACATATGCTTTATTGATATACCTGTTCGTACACCCGAAACACAGAATCAGGAAAAATAGTAAGAGTATTGATTTCATTCATCAATCCATTTATTAATACAACCTTTGATAGAACACATTTTTTTAAGTCCCGGTAATAATTGTGCATAATTCGGTCAATAGTCGGTAAAACAAGTACCTTTCTTCAGGAAACAGTATTTACTGTTGCATTAAAAAGTAGATAACCGGCACTGTTTCTGTCAAGATTGTTGATTAATCACAGCGATTCCATACTGTATCAGTTCAAATTGTCTGAACCATTGCTCAAAAAAGTTGGAATGAAAGCTCAGCTGTCCGAAATGTGTCAATTATACCCTGTCAAATGCAGCGGGCAGTATAATCCACTCGCAGGAAATACATAGGCACTGTCAGTACGCTTAAAAAGCCCATGATGAAAATAATAGGGATGATTACCGGGATACAGACTTAGTTGTGTGAATATCATAGATCGGACAATTACACCACCCTCCTATATTACGGCCATTTGGCGTTATCTGCGGGGGAGGTCCAGCAACAACTGGTTTCAAGTGCTTACCTTCTGATGATAATAATCTAAAGAATGTCATAAAACCTGCAATTGTTGCATTATTAAATCAAGTGTAATCCGGGCATACTACTGGTGGTCATCAGATGGAAAAATCTGCCGTGTGATGGCAGATTTTTCCGGTTGCTTAATTTAAACAAGCTTGTCAGGCTTCTTTGGTTCAACAAAAAGTAGTGCAGATTTTTAATGACATTAAAGCAGGTTTATTGGCGTGACATAGATAACAGATTGATAAATAACATTGTTTGCCTTTAGATATACTTCAGGTTAATTATCGGGCTGGTACTAATGGTGAACCCGTATATTTTATAGAATGATTCAATGGCATGATGATTGCGCTATAAAAAGGTTGGTCTATTATGGAATAATTCCAGACAGGAATTCGTATGGCTAATATGATTAATGAGATGTTGTTCAACAAAACCAATCTTTCAATGCTCAGTAAGTCGCTCGATAGTGCCATGCTGCGAAACAGAGCGATCGCAAATAACATTGCTAATGCAACAACACCGGGGTATCGCCGGGTTGAAGTATCATTCGAGGATGAGTTGCGCGGCGCACTTGATAGAACGAGATTAAAGGGAAGCCGGACAGACAGCAGGCATATTCCGCTTGGACGGCTTGACATTGAGAATGTAAACGCAAAAGCCTATCATCCTGTCGACCCGACACTGGCATCAGGAGTCAATAACGTCGATATCGATACTGAGATGGCAAAACTTGCAGAGAATCAGATTGCATTCAATTATGTAGTGAAATATACTCAGGGAATTTTCAAGAAAATGAATTCAGCCATTCAGGGCAGAGCGTTACAATAACTAAGGATTAATATATGCCATTATCAGGAATATTTTCAGGACTTGGGATCAGTGCATCGGGTATGCGGGCGCAGCGAATCAGACAGAATGCGATATCAGCAAATCTTGCAAATGCCGAGACTACCCGTACCGATGATGGTGGACCGTATAAACGTCAGTTTGTTGTCTTTACGGCAGATAGTGACAGACGGGATGTGCGTTTACTTAATAAGAATGTGGCACTGGATGGAACGACCACAAATGGAAATCATTTGCCGATTCCTCCTGAAAATTTCCCACGGGATGAACGTTTTTTTGGGAGTGGTGTCAACGTTTCAGAGATTCGGGAGGATTCGCGTCCACCACGTATGGTGCATGATCCAGCACATCCCGACGCAGATGAAAATGGGTATGTTGCAATGCCGAATATTAATGTCATCGAAGAAATGACCGATATGATTGCAGCAACACGGGCGTATGAAGCAAATGTTACGGCATTCAATGCAACAAAAGCTATGTTGATGCAGAGTTTACAGATATAATCAGGGGTTGATACAAAATGAATACTATACAGGCAACAACCCAGAGTGCATCATGGAATAAATTCCTGAAATTGACTGAAGAAGCTCGTGTGCGCAATACAAACCTGGCTGCTGCAAGGCAACCCGTCTCAAAAGTCAACAAGGAAGAGCGTCCTGATATTACGCAGCTTATTAACGAGAAAAAGGCAATGTTTAATAAGACCGTATCATTCAATCAGGCTGTTCCCAGGGGTGAAATGAAAATTCTCGGAAGATTATTTGACACCTATGTGTGAGCATGATACACTGAAAAAATAAACAGGATGGTTTTTATGAATGAAATAAATGCAATCGGTCCCGTTGGTGAGTCCGGGTTTGTAAACAAGCCCCAAAGCACAGCTGCACCTCAGGATGGTGCTTCATTCAAGGAGACATTAAGTAAGTATATTAACGATGTAAATGAGATGCAGGAAAAAGCCGGAACTTCAATAAAGAAAATGGTGGCAGGAGAAATAACAGATGTGCATCAGGTTATGACATCGGTTGAGCAGGCGAACACTGCGTTCAACATGATGATGGAGCTTCGAAACAAGGTTATGGAAGCTTATCAGGAGATTATGAGAATTCGTTTGTAAATTGACTATAGAGTAATCGCGGGGAGTGATTATGTCAGAGTTTTTCAAGCAGCTAATTGCTCAAATTGCTGCCGTTTGGCAAAAATTATCATTACAGCAAAAAATCGTGACTGCATCGCTGCTGGTCTTTACCATTCTTGCTCTCAGCGGACTGATTATATGGTCACAGAATGGTGTAAAAAAAGAGACTGGTTTTAAGGTACTGTATTCAAATCTCGGACTTGATGAAGCCGCGACGATTACCGAGCAGCTTCAGAAGTCCAATTACAGGTATAAACTTGACAACAATGGTACTGCAGTTCTGGTTGACGCCAAACAACTTTACGAAGTAAGAATGGCGCTTGCGAGAGAAGGGCTTCCACGTAAGCACGGGCTTGGGTATGAACTGTTTGATAAGACAAACTTCGGCATGACTGATTATGTTCAGAAACTTAATGCCAGACGCGCACTTGAAGGGGAAATTCAGCGCACTATAGAGGGCCTTGATGAAGTTAAAAGTGCACGGGTTCATATTGTGATTCCGGAACCGACAATATTCCTTGACAATCAAAAAGATGCCAAAGCGTCTGTTGTTGTAAAGTATTCCACCGGGCAGAAATTGTCAAAAGATCAGGTCCGGGGAATCACACACCTTATTTCATCAAGTGTTGACGGGCTTAAGCCTGAGAATATCTCTGTTATTGACTACGAGGGAAAGCTTCTGACAAGCCCGTTCGGTGAGAACAATACTGCAATGGTGAGTTCGCATAACATGGAGCTTCAGCAAAACGTAGAAAAGTATCTTGAGAATAAAGCCAACCAGTTCCTGGCCAATGTCCTTGGCCCGTCAAAAGCATTTGTCAAAATTGCATGTGACCTGGATTTTGACAAGGTTGAAAAAAACATGGAGAAATATGATCCGGAAAGCAGAGTGGTAAGATCAGAGGAACGCATTGATGAAAGCGTAAAAAATGCTCCTGATGGAGATAATCAGAAGGAACGGTCACTGACCAACTATGAAATTGATAAGACCGTAGCAAATATTGTTCAGGAAGTAGGCAATGTCAAACGATTGACGATATCGGTAGCGGTTGACGGCCGCTATGAACTGTCAGAGGATGGCAAGACAACAGAGTATGTTGCACGTACCAATGAAGAGATACAGAATATTGAAGATATTATCAAGAATGCTGTGGGGTATGACTTGACACGAGGAGATCAGATCGTTGTGTCAGCTGTCAAGTTTGATAATGAATATGCACGAAATGAATTATTGCAAATGAAAAAAACTGAACGTGATCGCCAGATCATGGATTGGATAAAGTATGGTCTTATCGCATTTATCGGAATCGGTTTTATCGCATTCCTCTGGTACCTCGCCAATACTGTTGCAAAAGCAATGAATCCGCCAGTGCCGGCATTTGAACGGTTCGGCATTGAGGAACCTGTTGAGGAAGTCATTCCTGAAGACATGCGTAAAAGCTCTGAAATTCTCGAACGGGTTGAAATGCTTACCCGTGAAGAACCTGTCAATATTGCATCGATAATCCGTCAATGGCTGGATGAACCGGTAGCGGGTAAACGTAAAAAGAAATAATCCCAAAGAAAGTCTTGAAATACGTAAATCTAATGTATATAATTACTTAGATTGTATTTGGCAATGCAGGTAAGTATGTCATATTTTTCTAAGGATATGAAAACGTGAATGCAGAACGTGAAGGCAGTAAAACTGGCTTTTTCCGTGAAAGCTACGACCAAAAAGGTGTAAAAAAAGCAGGTCCGGATACGACTAATATTCCCGGACCTACAAAAGCTGCAATTGTAATGGTAGCGCTTGGTTCTGATGCATCATCACAAATATTTAAAAATCTCAGTGAACTTGAAGTTGAACGTTTGTCAACTGAAATTGCAAAACTTGACAATGTCTCACCTGAAATCCGTGAAGCGGTTCTCGAAGAGTTTCATAATCTTGCAATGGCTCATCAGTATATTACACAGGGCGGTATCGATTATGCACGGGAGATTCTTGAGTCTGCACTTGGTCCGCGTAAAGCAAAGGAAATCCTTGAGAAAGTTCAGCAGACTATCAGAACTACAGGATTCAACCTCCTTGAAAATATTGATCCAAAACAGATCGTTAACTTTATACAAAAAGAACATCCGCAGACAATTGCGTTGCTGCTTGCGCATATGGAAGCGAAAAATGCAGCTCCGATTATTTCGGCATTACCGCAGGAACTGCAAGTTGACGTAGCGACAAGAATTGCCACAATGGAAAGCATTTCACCGGAAACACTAGATCAGGTTGAGGAAGTACTTGTCAGCCAGATAAAATCACTTTTTGGCGGTGACGTTTCCGAGATCGGTGGTGTCAAGGCTGTTGCGGAGTTGCTCAATAACGTTGACAGAGGGGCAGAGAAAAATATCCTTGGTAATCTCGAACGTGAAAATCCTGAGCTTGCTACAGAAATCAAGAATCTCATGTTTGTCTTTGAAGATGTTCTTCTGCTTGATGACCGTTCGATGCAGCGGGTACTTAAAGAGGTTGACACAAAGGAACTTTCCATGGCACTCAAGGGTGCATCCGAGGAATTGCAGGTCAAGTTCTTCAGAAATATGTCATCACGTGCTGCTGAAATGATTAAAGAAGATATGGATTATATGGGCCCGATACGTCTGAAAGATGTTGAAGAGGTTCAGCAACGTATTGTTGACGTAATACGACGTCTTGAAGAGGATGGAGAGATCATTATCAGCGGACGCGGTGGTGAAGAAGATATTGTTGTATAAAAGGGAGCGCATGATTAATGGATAATTCACCATTATCACCGGAGAATGTTTCATCATTGATTGATCACATGATGAAGTCTAAAGATCCGGCACATGTGGGATTACGGAAAATACTGAAAAAAAAAGAGGATGAAGCCCGAAGTTATCAGCTTCATGCTCCTCAAATGACAGAGTTTGAAACTCCCGGTGTTAAGTCACGCCGTTTGAGTGAAGATGATACAATTATTCTTGAACTGGAAAAGAAAGTAAATGATCTTAAGTTAAAATTAAAACAGCTTGAAGACAAAGCCGTTCTGGCAGAAAAAGATGCTTTTGTAAAAGGACGTAACGAGGGAATTTCTCTTGGTGTAAAGAAAGGCTGTGATGAGACCTCAGAGAAATATGAAAAGCAGATCACAGCATTGCAGGAAAATGTGACTGATTTCATCGAAACATTCGAGATGTCACGTCGTGAACAATTTCAAAATATAGATCACGTACTTTTGAAACTTGCTTTTGAGATTGCTAAAAAGGTAATTAATGCTGAAGTAACAACGAATAGAGAATATGTCCTTTCTGTTATAAAAAAGGCTATTTATTATATAGGGGACAAAGAACGGCTGATAGTTCGGGTTGCTCCAGCGGATTTTGAAATAGTATCAGGAAGAAAGGACTTCTGGCTTCCGGTTACTGAACGGGTGAAAGAGATTGTAATCGAGAATGATGATCGTATTACACAGGGTGGGTGTATTATTGAATCGAACTCAGGAACGGTTGATGCGCGTTTGGGCGTTCAGTTTAAAGAACTTGAAAGTCTTGTAGAAAAAATATGGGAAAATATCAGTGCACCGCAACAACCTGAAAGTGTTAAGGATTCCTGATACGAAGCAATACCACATGGTATTGGAGCACATCAGTACCGATTAATAATCTCATTACATAAACCGGACCTGATTGAAGACACTACCTATGAATGCAGATCTAAGATTTCAACCCTATATTCAGGCGATAACTTCATCAGAACCCGTACAGATATATGGAAAAATTACTGAAGTAATAGGTCTACTCATTGAGTCAACGGGTCCGGCGGCGTCGGTCGGGGATGTCTGTTTGCTTGAAAAAGGTGGCATTATTACCGGCCGCGCGGAAGTCGTCGGGTTTCGTCAGGATCGTACGTTGCTCATGCCGCTTGGTTCTATTGAGGGAATTCATCCCGGACTGAATGTTATTGGCACAAAAAAACCGCTGATGATTGGAATTGGTCAAGGACTGACAGGAAGAGTACTTGATGGACTTGGAAATCCACTTGATAATAAGGGGCCGGTCAATGTTGACAAGTACAGATCTGTGTTCTCCGATATACCAAACCCTCTTCTGAGAAAAAGAATTTCGGAACCTTTTCAGACGGGTATTCGTGCAATAGATTCCCTGATTACAATAGGAAAAGGGCAGCGAATGGGAATATTTGCAGGAAGCGGTGTCGGCAAAAGTGTGCTTCTTGGCATGATGGCAAAAAATTGCAAATCAGATATTAACGTTATAGCACTTATCGGCGAACGGGGAAGAGAAGTTCGTGAGTTTATTGAACGGGATCTTGGTGAAGAGGGGCTGAAACGTTCGATCCTTGTCGTTGCAACATCCGATCAACCGGCATTAATCCGCCTGAAGGGTGCAATGGTTGCTGCCGCAATTGCTGAATTTTTCAGAGATCTTGGAAAAGATGTTCTTTTTCTTGTGGATTCAGTGACACGTCTTGCACAGGCACAGCGTGAAATAGGTCTTGCAATAGGGGAGCCACCGGCGACAAAAGGCTATACGCCATCAGTATTTTCAATGCTTCCTAAATTTCTTGAACGCGCAGGTACATCAGAACATGGAGCAATTACAGGTCTTTTCACCGTGCTTGTTGATGGTGATGATATGGATGAACCGATAGCCGATGCTGCGAGAAGTATATTGGACGGACATATCGTATTGTCAAGAAAACTTGCCCACAGGAATCACTTTCCTGCAATTGATGTACTGGAAAGCATATCTCGCTGTATGTCTGATGTCATTATGGATGATCACAAAAAAATGGCTGGATATGTCAAGGATTATATGGCTGCTTACCGGGAAAACGAGGATCTGATCCAGATTGGCGCATACGTGCCCGGATCAAGCGATAGGGTTGACAAATCAATTAAAATCAACGATCCCCTTATCAGCTTCCTGCGACAGGATAGGAATGAAAAAACAACTATGGAATCAAGCACCACAAAAGTTAAGGAAATATTAAAAGTTATCGGGATAAAGTAAATGAACAAATTCAGGTTCAGACTTGAAGTGCTGCTTGATCTGAGAAAAAAAAAAGAGGAGAAGATCAAGCTCACACTGGCTGAGAAAAATCATGAGGTACTAAGTGCCGTGAAACTGGTGAATGAACTGCATGATGGATTAAAGGCATTTCAGGAAAATGAAAAAACATCACGCAGCGAACATCTTGATCCGGTAATGCTGCGCTATTCAATAACCTATCGTTATGCACTGAAGAAAAAACTGACTGACGCAATACGACATGTTGACGATTTAAAGGCGGAAGCTTTCAGGATACAGAAAGAACTGATTGCCGCAACACAGAAACGTAAAGCTGTGGAAATCGTGAAGGAAAAACGTTTGATTGAGTGGAAACGGAAAAATCATATCGTTGAACAAAACTTTAATGATGATATTTCGCAGCAGGCATTTATCCGGAACAAGACATGAGAAACTTGAATACACTAATACTAAAGCTGCGAATCGCAATACTTATTACGTTGACAGGTGCGTTTTGTATCTATGCCGGTTCCAGTTCCAGGACACAATTTACAATACAGGGTGATGGCGCTTCAGATTCCGGAGTTGTAAATGATAATGGTATTACTCTTGCTATAAAGGAATACAGGGATGTAAAGATATTCGGTGATTCAATTCCAGATATATCAAAAAATACGGTTGCATCTGATATCATCCATAAAGATGATACAATTATAATCTTTACTGCTGATACAGGTTATGGTGTAAAATTTCGTAAATTTAAAATCAATGAGAGCAGTTTACAACCCCAGGGTGATTGGGAAAATTTCTGTAATGTAAAATTTGCACAGGGAACTTTTTTTAATGTTGATAGAGGGAATAGTGGCAACTTTGCATCCTATATACGTAAAGATTCCTCAGGCAAATTATATTTACAAGCGCATAATGGTACCGTATCACACGATATTGACTCTGCAGGTGATAAAAATTTGCTATTTTCAAGTCAATGTGTCATGGAAAATGATACCTTTCTTATTATGTATAGCAACGATGTGTCGTTAATTAAGGTCTGTAAAGTCTAT
>JAAZBG010000036.1 GCA_012513915.1 Fibrobacter sp. | reverse complement strand
TTGGCTATGTTCAGGCAACGTTGCGAAAAGATTGTATGCTGGGTGATTCCGGTGACATTCTCCGCGGACATGAGTTTCATTACTCACAACTCGAATCCGATCCTGACGGGTGGGAATGTGTATACACCTGCACCACACCAAAAGGCGATAATAACAGGCAGGAAGGGTGGAGTAACGGTTACATTCTCGCAAGCTACATTCACATGCCAATGGATGTATTTCCAAAAGCAATAGAAACACTTATTCAAACTACTTGTAAAGGAATATCAAAATGACTCAAGCTGCATGGCTCAATAGCGTTCCCGCACATCAACTCGAAGCGATGCATATTGAATCGGAATCACTTCGTCAGATAAGGCACCTGGTGCCTCAGGGGTCGTGGAGTGATGGTGAGTGGCGCATAGTCTGCCGCATGGTCCATACCTGCGGAGACCCGACCATTGCTCAGGATATTGATTTTTTAAACAATCCTGTGGAATCCGGCACAAAGGCGCTTCTTGACGGAGCACCAATTTATGTAGACTCACAAATGCAAAAAGCCGGTTTATCGTTAGCAAAGCTCAGAGCGGTTCAGCCCGGCTTTCAAAAAGATGCGATCTACTGTCATGTTGCCGATGATGATGTTGCGCAGCTGGCAAAGACTGAGGGCCGAGCGCGTTCTCTTTTTGCTATTCGAAAAGCGAAACATATGCTGCATGGTGGAATCGTTTCGATCGGAAATGCACCTGTTGCATTATTGGAACTTAACAGAATGATTATAGAGGAAAATATACGTCCGGCGCTGGTGCTGGGTATTCCTGTCGGATTTGTCCATGTTGAGGAGTCAAAGAAGGAACTTGCATCACTTCCGGTTCCCTGTATCATTCTTAAAGGACGCAGAGGCGGAAGCGCACTTGCCGTAGCAGCCCTGCATGCACTGGCGATTCAGGCAATTCAAACAGCTTAATTAAAAGGAAGTTTTTATGAATGATACTAATGCTCAATGTATGGTGCTTTTTCTCGGTCATGGTTCCCGTGCGCCGGGTGCCATGAACGGTATGGAAATGGTTTTTAACCAGATGACAGAAAGGTATCACATTCCACATATGATGATCTGTCAGATGGAGGGGCTCGGTCTTGATCTTGTAAGCGCTATCGATCAATCCTACAATGATGGATTCCGGACTATTCTGGTGCTGCCGTTTTTTTTACATTCAGGCAATCATCTTCTGATTGATATTCCCGGAATACTGGAGGACGCGCGGAAGAAATACCCTGACCTGAAAATCCATCAGGGACGCCATCTCGGTGCGGATTCATCACTTGCAGATCTCGCGTACAAGCGTCTGCAGGAATCGCTGAGTGATATGGCATGATCGGGTACACCACCGGCACATGCGCTACCGCAGCATCTTTTCTGGCTGCAACCCGCCTGATAGGGAAGCCGCATCGCAGCTCTATTCCTGTCAGACTGCCTGGCGGTGAAGATATTGACATTCCGGTTCTTGATTCAGGAATCGACGACAACGCAGCGTGGGCAACAGTGCGCAAGCATTCCGGTGATGATCCCGATATTACCGATAAAGCAATTATTCGTGCGGATGTATCCAAAAGTGGCAATCCGGGGGTGACCTTTTTCGCTGGAACCGGTGTGGGTACTGTTACCCGTGATGGTTTACAAATTCCACCCGGACAGGCTGCGATAAATCCTGTACCCCGGAAAATGATAAGCGATCACCTCCTGGCACTTGCAAACGGCTGGAATGTAACCATTTCAGTGGAAAACGGTGAGGAATTAGCGCGGCAAACGTTTAATCCGCGCCTCGGTATTATTGGCGGGATCTCAATTATCGGGACCACTGGTATCGTCCGTCCGTTCAGTCACGAGAGTCAGCTCTGTGCAATCCGGTGTGAAATAGGTGTCGCCAGAGCTGCCAGGCTTGACAGAATCGTTCTTGTTCCGGGGCATTACGGTGAACGCAGTGCACGGATGCACTACCGTTATACAGAAGAACCCGGGGTTATTGAAGTCGGCAATGACTGGGGTTTTGCCCTTGATCTTTTAAATAATGAACCACTTGAATCTATTTTGGTTGTTGGTCATGCAGGCAAACTTGCAAAGCTTGCACAACAGGAGTGGGACACGCACAGCAGCCGCTCATTATCGGCGCTGCCCTGGATTATGACAGAATGGGAATGTGGCAGGTTTACTGTATCAGAAACATTCACTACGGTAGAGGGCTTTTACCTGTTTACAAAAACCATTTCCGGGTATAACGATTTCTGGACAGGTATTGCTGAGAAAATCGCTGCAGCTATTCAGCACAAGGTGTCAACCTGCCGGGTTGCAGTCTCGCTATGTGATATGCAGGGCTCGATAATTGCGGAATCTTCAGGGGTTGATCAATGGAAATGAAAACAAACATGCTGTATCTTTTAGGATGTGGTCCCGGCGCAGCGGATATGGTTACGCTGCGTGTAAAAAACATTGCGAATCAGGCTGACCTGTTGATCGGGTGTGCGCGCACGCAGGCGATGTTTCCGGAAAGCACCGCAGAGCGGATTCTGCATGATAACAATATAAGTCAATTACTGGAACTGGCTGCCAGGGCTCTGGAAAACGGAAGAAAAATCGCATGGCTTTGCACTGGTGATAGCACGCTGTTCAGTATTGCACAGGTAGTCCGGAGCACGTTCGGTTCCGAAAGGTCAACGGTGATCCCGGGAGTATCGTCGGTACAGGTTGCCTGTGCAGCACTCAATGCCCGTCTTGATCAGGTGCTGATCACAAGTGCGCATGGCCGCACATGGAAATATCAGACTGAGTACAATCAAAAACATCTCTGTGTTCTCGCAGGCGGTACGGATAATCTTGATGCTCTTATTGCGTGCGGTAATGCGCTTCAGGAAACGCATACTTGTTTCGTATGCGCCGATTTAACATTACCCACAGAGGTTATTACAGAAATCAGGCCATCAGAACTTGCAGACTGGATAACGCATCCGCTGCTTTTACTTTTTTGGAGAAAATGTGACTAATTCAACTGAAACCGGAAAGCTCTACGGTATTGGTGTCGGGCCGGGCAATCCGGAATGGCTGACATTACAGGCTGTGCGGGTGCTTCACTCCTGTCAGGTGATCTTTGCGCCGCGGGCTCAAATTAAAAAAGAGAGTCTTGCCCTTGAAATTGTAAAGCCGCATCTCAATCCGGATGCTGTTATAAGAGAGCTTACCTTTCCCATGAGCAAAAGTGCAAAGGTACTGGATGAGGCCTGGAGTGAGGCTGCCGATGCTGTTGAAAAAGAGCTTCGTGCCGGAATGGACGTTGGTTTTATCACCATAGGCGATTGCATGCTGTATTCAACCTATATCTACCTGAAACGGGCTTTGGAACAGCGTATACCGGATCTGTGCAGCGAAAGTATTCCCGGTATTCCTGCATTTGTCGCGGCTGCATCACTGGCGGATATCCCGCTTGGTGAGGGGCGTCAGCCGTTAGTTATTGTTCCTGCATCAGGCGACTTATCCCGCATCGAATGGGCGCTTGAATCGGACGGGACAGTCGTTGTCATGAAGGTTGGAGAGAAACTGCCTGCGCTGAGAGAAATTTTACAGAATCATAATGCAGATGGACCGGCGGTTCTTGCGTCAAGAGTTGGCCTTGCGCGTCAGTGTATTGTCTCACTGGAAGAAAAAAACAGAATCGATACCGAAACTGCCTACTTGTCATTAGCACTTGTTCCATCACGCCGCAATAGTGACAGCGAACTAAAGGAGAATCCATGACCGTCTATTTCGTTGGGTCAGGCCCAGGTGATCCGGAGCTTCTGACACGTAAGGCATTGCGTATTTTACAATCTGCGAGAATCTGTATTCATGCGGGTTCGCTGGTTGATCCTGAAATCCTTAAAGAACTGCCTGATACTTGCATTCTTTATGATAGTGCAGGAATGAACCTTGATGAAATTATTGATGTCATGATGAACGCTTACAATCAGGGAACTGATGTTGTTCGTTTGCATTCCGGTGAACCGGCGCTGTATGGAGCCATTGGTGAACAGATGCGCCGTCTGGATCTGCTGAACATACCGTATCAGGTGATCCCCGGAATTTCGTCGTTTCAGGCTGCGGCTGCGAGCCTATGTCTGGAACTGACCTGCCCTGAAGTTGCACAAACGGTTGTCTTAACCCGCAGCCCCGGGCGAACGCCTATGCCGGGTGAGGAGCTCTGGCTGGATCAATTTCATCCCTATGCAACCTATTGCATCTTTCTGTCGGTTGATAAACTTGCGTCGCTGGCAGGTTCCATTGCGCAAAAAATGGGTGACAGCTGTCCCTGCGCAGTCGTGTATCATGCTTCCCGTCCGGATCAGAAAATCCTGCGGGGAACCTTGCAGACAATCGGGCTGCAGGTGGAGCAGGCCGGCATTCGCAGCACCGCTCAGATAATTATCGGGTATACTCTGAACGCAACATCTGCGTCAGCGGAATCAAAGCTGTATGACAGAAATTTTAACCATGGATTCCGTGAGTCAACGCCATGAGACTGGGCAAAATCGGTATTATCACCTATTCAAAAGAGGGCTTCCGTGCTGCGGTGCATTTACAACGCAGTATGGATAATGTAACACTTTTTCTCCATTCCGATTTTGGTGAGATTCATCAGGGAGCAGAAACGTTTTCCAAAGTGTCAACGCTTATGGAAGCATCCTTTCGTGATTTTGTCTGCTGGATTTTTATCGCACCATGCGGCGTTGCAGTGCGCAGTATTGCACCGCATATACAATCAAAACTTTACGATCCGGCAGTGCTTGTCATTGATGCCGGGGCGCGTCATGTGGTGAGTTTACTGAGTGGTCATGAAGGCGGTGCGAATGAATTTGCTGTGCATGTATCGAATCTCTTAGCCGCGGATCCGGTGATATCGACGACTACCGACGCAGCAAAAATATGGATTGCCGGAATCGGCTGCCGTAAAGGGGTTTGCAAAGAGACAATTATGCAGGTGCTGGATGAGGCACTGCAAATAGCGGGTATTACGGTTCATGACATTCGTTTTTTCGCAACTGCTGCGATCAAGAAAAACGAACAGGGGTTGCTGGATCTTTCCAGTGATTTGAACATTTCGCTTCGGTATTTTCCGGATTTCATGATTCAGGAGATGGAGAGTAAGGTTGATGTTCAGCCATTTGTACAGGAGCGTGTCGGTTTACCCGGCGTCGCAGAACCGGCAGCACTGCTTGGTGGAAAAAGGACAACATTATGTGTGAAGAGAATTGCAAAACAGGGGGTCACGGTAGCGCTGGCAAAGGAAAACTGCTGGTGGTGGGAATCGGCCCCGGAAGCAGAGAAGACAGAACGTACAGGGCAGTAAATGCGATTGCAGGCGCTGATATCGTCGTCGGGTATCATAAGTATCTGGAGCTTATCACAGATTTGACTGATGGCAAAGAAACCGTTTCAACCGGGATGACATTGGAAATTGAGCGTGTACAGGCCGCAATTGATTATGTACGGCAGGGGAGAGTTGTAGCGCTGGTTTCATCGGGTGATCCTGGTGTTTACGGAATGGCCGGACTCGCGCTGGAACTTGCCGGGAGCTTTGATCCGGACATTGAGATTCAAATCATCCCCGGTATAACTGCTGCGAATTCTGCTGCTGCACGGCTGGGAGCTCCCCTTATGCTGGACTATTGCTGTATCAGCCTGTCTGATCTTATGATCCCGTGGGAAACAATAAAAAAACGCATTCATGCAGCAGGTCAGGGTGATTTTGTGGTGGCGCTCTATAATCCCCGTTCTGTCAAACGACGGGTGCAGCTTGAAGAAGTTGTAACCATACTTTTATCATATAGATCAGGAACGACACCGGTCGGCATTGTGAATAGTATCGGGCTTGATGATGAAACCGTGGAGCTTGCAAACCTGAATACTCTTCTTGACAAAAACGTTCATATGCGAAGTCTGGTGATCATTGGAAACAGCAGTTCACGTAGTGATAACAACTGGATGCTTACGCCGCGGGGGTATCTTGACAATGAGTGAGCTGCAAAGTCAGGTCCTGGTAATTGGCGGTACTTCGGATGCTATCGTTGAGATTACATCGCTGCTCAAACAGGGATACCGGGTTCTGCACTCACGGTTTTCTGATGCAATTACCCTCGAAACACCTGATAGCCCGATGCTTAAAGAGCGGTTCGGGGCGTTAGATACTGATGGTTTTGTTGAGTTGATAAAAAAAGAAAATATTGACCAGGTTGTTGACGCTGCGCATCCTTTTGCAGAACAGGTTCACGTATCGGCAGAAATCGCGGCATGTCAATGCAACATTCCCTATCGTCGTATTCTGCGCCCTGATCTTCAGGGGCTGGATCGATACAGTCATATCCGGGAAGTATCATCGCATGATGAAGCCGCGCAATTGTGCACACAGCTTGGCGGTACAGTACTTGCGACAATTGGCAGCCGCAATATTCATTGTTATCAATCTTCCTTGCATAAAAACGGTCAAATACTTTTCGCCCGTGTTCTTGATGACCCCCAAAGTGTCAATGCTTGTTTACAATGCGGTATTCCATCGGATCGTATCATTCAGGGACGTGGTCCGTTCTCTGTCGCTGATAATCTGAACCACATTACGCTCTCAGGTGCACGCATCGTGGTGACAAAAGATAGTGGTGAACAGGGGGGGATTTATCAGAAAATTGAAGCAGCTCAACGGGCCGGCTGTCTGATTATTATTATTAAACGACCGTCAGTATGATCAAGTCACAGCGAGACATTGAAAGAGTGATTCCGTAGAACGTCATGAGTCATAAAAGTAAAAGCAATGTTTGTTCCTGTTGTGCTACGAAATATATATTCGTAGCACGATTTGAGATCGTAAGAACATAACGTTCCTTACGCTGCAGCAAAAAAAATCGAAATTTTTATTCATGCATGAAAATCTCTAACAGGTAACGGTATTATGCGAAAAACGGCAGTAATAACAGGTGGTGCACGGGGAATTGGTTATGAGCTTGCACGACAGTTTGCAAATGATGGATATGATCTGATTCTTGTTTCACGAAACAGGGATAAACTAAAAGCTGCCGCAACACTTTTGACAAAAGAGTATTCTGTACAGGTGCAGTGCTGCGGTGCAGATCTCTCTGATGCAGCTTCGCATAAAATTGTAGCTGATGCTGTTAATAATATGGGCGTTATTCCTGATGTGCTTGTCAACAATGCGGGTGTTGGTGCTTCTGGTACTATTGTGTCAATTGATTATTTGCGCCAGATGGAGATGGTGAATCTCAATGTCGGGGCTGTTGTGGGTCTTACCAGAACACTGTTACCGGGAATGATTGGGCGGGGTAGCGGGGCAATTCTGAATGTTGCATCAACGGCTGCTTTTTTTCCCGGACCAAATATGGCGGTTTATTATGCAACAAAATCGTTTGTATTGAATTTCTCGCTTGCACTTGAGAAAGAACTTGAAAATAGTGGAGTTCGGGTATCTGTTTTGTGTCCGGGACCGACAGCAACTGATTTTGGTGCAGATAGTGGTCTTGACAATATAAAACTTGTCAAAAGAAAATACTTCCCGTTGATGCCTGTTGAGAATGTTGCAAAGTATGGTTATAGAAAATTCAGGGATGGTAAAGTGATTATTGTTCCAGGCATTGCAAATCGTATCAGTACCACACTATCATCACTGATTCCAAGGCGCATGTCTGCGGGTATTTTGAAAATGCTGAATAATAATGAGCAACTATGGTATTGATGCAGATAAATACCGGTGATACGATTTAACTGAAAAGTATCATATGCAGGCAAGGCGAATAAAGAGACGCACAGAATCGCTGCTCGCCTCGAAACGTGTCACTTCGTTACTGATACGATAAGATTCTGGTGTTTCACACCGTTTATAATGCATGAAAAAAGGACCGGAAGAACATTGTCTTCCGGTCCTGATGTAAAAATCTGAATAGTGTTATTCAGAACGTTATCTCATTGCTTCTTCAACCGCAACTGCAACTGCAACTGATGCACCAACCATCGGGTTATTACCCATACCGATAAGACCCATCATCTCAACATGGGCCGGTACAGAGGATGATCCTGCAAACTGTGCGTCAGAGTGCATTCTTCCCATTGTGTCAGTCATACCGTATGATGCAGGTCCTGCAGCCATATTATCCGGATGCAGTGTACGGCCTGTACCACCACCGGATGCAACAGAGAAGAATGGTTCACCCTTGAGAATCTTCTCTTTCTTGTATGTTGCCATCACCGGATGCTGAAAACGGGTCGGGTTTGTTGAGTTACCGGTAATTGCAACGTCAACACCTTCAAGGTGCATGATTGCAACACCTTCGCGAACATCATCTGCTCCATAGCAGCGTACTTTCGCACGTTCACCACTTGAATAAGCTTTTTCTTTCGTAACCTTGACTTCACCGGTAGCATAATCGAATTCGGTTGCTACATAAGTGAAACCATTGATTCTTGAAATGATAAAAGCAGCATCTTTGCCAAGACCGTTAAGAATAACGCGGAGCGGCTCTTTACGTGCCTTGTTTGCACTTCGGGCAAGACCGATAGCACCTTCAGCAGCAGCAAATGATTCGTGACCGGCACAGAATGCAAAACACTTGGTTTCTTCCTTAAGAAGCATTGATGCGAGGTTCCCGTGGCCGACACCGACTTTTCTGTCGTCGGCTACAGATCCGGGAATACAGAATGACTGTAGTCCTTCACCAAGTGTTACGGCAATATCAGCTGCTTTCTTCTGACCTTTTTTAATAGCCATTGCAGCACCGACAGTGTAAGCCCAGCCTGCATTTTCAAATGCGATCGGCTGAACACCTTTGACAATTTTATACACATCGAGGCCTTTTTCCTTACAGACTTTGTCTGCGTCCTCAACACATTTCATACCGTACGGCTTGAGAGCGGCTTCGATCTGCTTGATTCTTCTCGTTTTACCTTCAAATACTATTTCTGACATGATTTAATTCTCCTTATTGATGACGCGGGTTGATCGTCTTGACGGCATCTGCAAATCTGCCGTACGTTCCAGTTGCTTTTTTGAGGGCTTCATTGGCGTCAACACCTTTGGTGATCTGATCCATCATAACCCCGAGCTGGACAAACTTATAACCGATAATCTCCCCGTCAGCATCAAGTGCCAACTCTGTAACGAAGCCTTCAGCCATTTCAAGGTAACGTGCACCTTTGGCGTTTGTTCCGTACATTGTACCGGTAACTGATCTGAGTCCCTTTCCAAGATCTTCAAGTCCTGCACCAATCGGAAGACCATTTTCAGAAAATGCCGTCTGAGTTCTTCCGTAAACAATCTGCAAAAACAGTTCTCTCATGGCAACATTGATTGCATCGCAAACTAGGTCGGTATTGAGCGCTTCAAGGATGGTTTTTCCCGGAAGAATTTCAGATGCCATTGCTGCAGAGTGAGTCATTCCGGTGCATCCTAAAGTTTCAACAAGCGCTTCTTCAATTATGCCATTCTTAACATTAAGCGTTAGTTTGCATGCACCCTGTTGAGGTGCACACCAGCCTACTCCATGTGTCAGCCCGGATATATCCTTGATATCATAGGCTTTGACCCATTTTCCTTCTTCTGGTATAGGTGCCGGTCCGTGTTTTGGACCCTTGGCAACACATACCATCTGTTCAACTTCGTGAGTGAATTCCATCTAAGGTCTCCTTACAGATTGATATTGTAATTCATCAGTAGTACTTTTACCGTGCAGAGAGCATTTTTAAGACTCTCGTCATACCATATATGTTGAATAGTGTCTCACACTCAGGTTCCTGATACTCAAAAGTACCTGCTGCACGTACGGCATAAAATAACTTCTGTCCATGTCATCGCTATTATTTTTGCGAGAATAAATTTCATCGGATGCAAAAATCATTGTTCCTCCTGCCAGAATAACAATAACAGCAGGCATCCATCCTGATTTTCCACTTGTTTTAGCCATCTAACCATTTTATAACACACAAAGAATAACCTCCTCATAATTAAGTGCTATCTTTTTACTACAAAACAAAGAAAGCAAACAATAAACAGGAGGAAATTATGGCATACCTATACTTCTCAGATGGATCCCCGGATGCCGAAGAGTATGAGAGCAACTATCTCAAATTTGAATCGTAAAGTGCTCTGTTAATTGTAAATCCTGACCGAGGTGGTCACTTGGCAATTCCAAGTTTCGCACGGGTTTTCGCTAAAAGATCTGTAATATACAGATTGTCACGGGATCTCAGTTCAATATCCTGCAGTAACGCACGTGCCTCACTGATTTGTCCCTGGCGATACATACATTCCGCTTTAGTCAAATGATAGGTAAGATCCTCCGGGTAGGCTGTGATGCCGCGTTGTGCAAGTCGGAGCTGCTGATCTGTTTTTCCTGCTTTTTCAAAACTTTCAATAGCCCGCTTTAAATGGAATTCTTTATGATGTTTCAGGTATAGCTTTTCGTAAAGTGCTCCGGCTTTATCATACTGACCACTGCGGTATAAACGATACACATTGAGGGCCGGGTCGGTAATCGAGATTGATGTTTTTGATTTCTGTTCTGTAAGCCACTTTTTGTACAACTCTGAATCACCAAATTTTTTAAGCAGCTGCATATCAGTGAATTCCGTTTTCGGATGACTTGTACTGATAAACTTCTCAACCTTGATAAGTAAATAATGAAGCCCGTGTTTGACAGGAGAAAGCACTTCGCCCGGTTGCGCAGAAAATATTCTATTGGCGGTAACTGAATCAAAATCAAATCTTGATATAAGGCGATTGAGGCCACCGGCAGATCTCGCTTGCTCATCCGATGAATACTGTGCGGCCAGAGCGCTGAAATCAGCACCGCTTCCGCACTGACGGTACAGGTCATGAACAAGTTCCTGTGCTTTTATTGAATCCAGATCTGAAATAACTATCTGACGGGTCACAACAAACCTGTTATCATCAACGTGTTTACTGAACAGGCTATCCAGTTCCTGATGGGGAATTGTTTGTCCAGCCTCTTTTGCAAGCTTGACAAAATAGGTTGTTTTTGTCAGGTAGAGTTTGATTTCCTTGTGCAGATCCTGCTCATTGTTATATCTCTGTTTGTGAAGGTAGGATGCGAATTCCTCCGGTGACGGACAGTGGGGTCTGATATACTGTTTGATATAGGCACGTGTTTCATCAGGAGTAATCCTGATTCCAGACCGGTTAAGTAAAAAATCCTCTACTACCACCCGATCAATAACATTTTCGAGCACCAGGTCCATCCGTTCCTCTTCGCTTTTGTACATCATTGCGGGATTTGCTTTCGAGCGCCTGAAGAAACGGTTTCTCTCTTCGGAAAAGATCTTCTGATCAACAAAACGGTTATTTATTTTCAGTGCCTGGTATCCGAACCCGCCGGATGACTCAGGTGCGGGTTTGGCGAGGCATTCCGTCTGGCTGCCATAGAGATTAAAAAACAACGTAATCGAATAGATTAATACTGATAATCTATTAAATAATGCTGATTTCATAGTTTGTAATCCTTTATATTTATCTGCATATGTTGGATTTGTCTGCATGTTTCTCAGAAATTCAGATCTGTTTTCTCTGGCTGTTTCCCTATATTCAGGTCTGTCTTGCAAAATTTTACGATGATATTAAAATTCCGGCAGAAAACTGCAGTGTACAAACCACCTGATAGGAAAAACAATAAAAGCTGCTGTCGCAGTTTAAAATGTAAGCATTCAGAATGCAAACCGTTCAAAATGGAACGCACTGCCCGGTAGACCTGCTTCCCGCGTAATCTTTTGTACCGCCCGGCGCATAGGATCGGGGCCGCAGAAAAATACTTGCACTTTCAGGATGTCATTCTTATCAAAGAGGTTTTCCAGAATTTCACGGGTGACAAATTGTCCATCATCCGAGACAAGGGACACATACCGAAACCATTTGTTGCGGGAAGCAATGTCGCGCAATATGTCATCATAAACAAAATCATTTTTAGATCGGGCGCTCCATATAAGCGTCACCGGTGTGGTTATTTTCTTATTGTCCATATCGCGAATGATTGATAAAAAGGGGGTGATGCCAATGCCACCCGCCACAAAAAGATGTGGACTGTTAAGATCGCGGGGATTGAAAATACCATAGGGCCCATCAAGAAGTACCCGGGTACCCAGCTCAACTTCTTTCAGGCTGTGTGTGTAGTTGCCCAGATCCTTTATCGTTAAGGATATTGAACTACTGCCCGGAGGGGAAGAAATTGTGAATGGATGCTCCTCCCAACCGCAACGCGAAGAGATCAGACGAATGTATGCAAACTGTCCTGCCCGGGCATTTGCAAAGGGGCGGGGAACCGGTGCAATGGAAAGCTCAACAACAGTATCGTTGAGCGGACGATTTTCGCGAAGGTACAACGAGCGTCTCCAGAGAATCAGCGGGCGTATCAGCTTATGGTACACATAGAAGCTAAGCCCGGTGCATCCAAAGACCCATATCATCACAATACGACTGTTTTTCTCGTTCGTTGAAGAGGCCATCAGAACATGAGCAACCATCAGGGCTGCAGCAATCGAGAGACCATTATGCAAAAACTTAAGCCCCGAATAATCAACCCCCCATTTTCGCTGTGCATAATTCCGAAACGAATTGAGTATGCGTAACCGGTTCGAAAGTCCATGAATCATTAAAAAACATGTTACTATTGTAATCATAAAGTACAGTGCGAGGCTGGAAATTCCAAGCAATACCTGTGTGCCTTCAAGGCCGAAATACTTAAACTTAAGGATCGCATGTGTCAGCGCAAAAAGCAGAGCCGAAAAAGCAAGGTACCCATGGAAAATTATCACACGGTCGTGACCATACAATTTGTCAAAAATCCTTATGCGGCATGCGAGAACAAGCACAATGCAAAACCACGTAAACGCTGGCAGACCAAAGAACATTCCCAGCGAGTACGAGTGGAAAAACGAGTACCAGTTTCCTGAAAAATAATCGTTTAACAAAATGGCAGGACTGAGCACCGCAAACAATACCGGCAGGATCAGTTGAATGCGCCTCGTAGTGCTCATTGTCAGGATGGTGCCTGTGATGATTTTATAATGGATTTTAGTTTGATAATGTATTCTGCGGCCAGTGATTTTACTTTATTGGCTGCCGAAGCTGATGTAATCGCATCAACCTTGACAGGGGGCTTGACTTCCCAATTACGAATTTGTGTTGTATGGAGAATGATTCGAGATGCTGCACGTTCATTTTTATTGAGCCAATCCACAACCCAGGGACGAATTTGTGAGTTAACTCCTGAATTGGTGATAAAGACAGCATTGAAGTCTGTTGCTGTGTATTTTGCAAGAGAAATACTGTCGGTATGATCCACAACCATAACAGTAATACCGTCCTTTTCGAGATGTTTTTTCATTTCCTTGATCAATGCACTTTTAAATTTTGTATCCTCAAATGACAATAGGACACTGTTTTTTT
Source organism: Fibrobacter sp. (assembly GCA_012513915.1). Taxonomy (GTDB): domain Bacteria; phylum Fibrobacterota; class Chitinivibrionia; order Chitinivibrionales; family Chitinispirillaceae; genus JAAZBG01. The sequence continues at coordinate 49,436 of JAAZBG010000036.1, read as the reverse complement.
TTGATGTGGTATCTTCGGCACTCGCAAAGATTACGACCACCATCAGCAGCATTAAGAAGCCTGAAGCTGGTTTCATGATCATTTATCCCATCTGAAGAAAGGTTTTTGTTAACAGTATTAAAGTAAAATATAAACGGCACGTGTATAGTATAAAATATGAAAGGAATAAAAAGCAAAAAAATTATACGCTATTGCATTCAGATCCCGACATGTTTCCAAATGATCCGGGTAGTAAGCCGTAGGCATTTATCGCAGACTGTGATCGATTGTTACCTTTTGAATAATTGCCCGATTCTCCATTATCCTCTCAAACCGGTATTCTGCAGAGACCAGAAATGCCTGCTGATAGGCTGACTCAGAAAAGCATAATCCTAAATGTCGCAGTTGAACGAGGCGCAGTTTATCCGCAACACAAAACGCTTGCGAAAATTACTTCAACATTGTATTTTGTTAGAACTATCTAACTTTGTTGAGAGGTACTTATGGACAACAATCAGCTTACTCCGGCTCTTGAGGATTATCTTGAGGCGATATTTCAAATTTCAAAGATGCACAAAGTGGCACGGTCAATGGAAATTGCTGATATGATGAAAGTTAAACGGTCTTCAGTGACGATTGCACTGCGGTCGCTGGCAGAAAAAGGACTCATTAATTATCAGGTGCGTTCATTTGTAACCCTTACTGATGAGGGTATGAAGATTGCCCGTTGTGTCAATAAGCGTCACAATGTACTCCACGATCTTTTCACAAAAGTACTCGGATTACCGCAAACTACCGCAAGCGCTGCTGCATGCAATATGGAGCATGGTATGACTTCTGAGGTGTGCAGGAAAATGACAGCATTATTATCGGTTCTGAAAAAGGATACATCATCGGCACATAAACTGATTTCTGATATTGAGGCGAGTGCACAAAAAATTAATTGTCAGAATACATGCGGCTTTTCAAATGATACTGATACCTTCGGTAGTGATGACACGGAAGTACTTACGCTCAATGAGCTTCAAAGTGGTGAATCGGGTCAGATCGTGAAAATAATCGGTGTTTCCTCTTTGAAACTGAGACTTCAGGAGATGGGTTTTATACGTGGTCAAAAGGTTCTGGTTGTTAAAGCTGCGCCGCTTGATGACCCCATAGAGGTTGAGATTCGCAGCAGCCATGTTTCACTGCGCCGTGGTGAAGCAGGAATGGTACTGGTGAAGAAACTGTAATTTTTTTTAGTGTTCAGTTAGACTTGTGTAACTGATTGAGAGTGTTACAACAATATTTACAAATAGAGTATAGGTTGATAGAATGAAAAAATTATCTGAGTGTGCAGCAGGTGACAGAGTGCAGGTGGTTCGGCTTGATGGTGAAGGGGTATTTAAACGCAGACTTCTGGAAATGGGGTTTGTTTCCGGAACTGGTGTTGAAATTATAAAGTACGCGCCGTTAAAAGATCCGGTGGAATTGATAGTAGGGCAGTCACGCATTTCATTACGGGTTGATGAGGCGTGTGGTGTAATTGTCAGGGATGTTGAATTGTCGGTTGAGGAGCAATGATATGGAACATGGGAATAATGAAACCGGTACAGCATCAGCAGATGGTTTTGCGAGAAAAATAATACGGGTAGCACTTGCAGGAAATCCAAATTCAGGTAAGACGTCATTGTTTAACTGCTTGACTGGTGCGTCGCAGAAAGTCGGCAACTGGAGTGGTGTTACGGTTGATATTGTCGAGGGAAGTTTACGAAGTGGAAGTTGTCAGTTGTTAATTACCGATCTTCCGGGAACGTATTCTCTAAGTACCTGCTCTGCCGATGAGCAGGTTGCACGGCAGTTTATTACAGAGAAAAACCCTGATGTCGTTGTTAATGTCATTGATGCCACCAACCTGGAACGCCATTTGTATCTGACAGTGCAATTACTGGAGCTTGGAATACGTCCCGTTCTTGCTCTTAATATGTGGGATGAGGTGATGCAGAAGGGGATCTCCATTGATTGTAAGCGGCTCAGTGAACTGCTTGGTTTGCCTGTTGTAAAGACCAATTCCCGAAGTAATCTTGGAATGAAGGACTTAACGGATGCAATTATTGAGCATGCATCAAGGAAAGAAACGTCACATTTATTTTCTGTAAACTATCCACAGGAACTTGAATCGGTGATTAAATCGCTTGCACAAATGATTTCGCAGGCAAACCCTGATGTCAAGAATGCCCGCTATGATGCAGTTCAGTTGTTTGAATCGGATAAGGAAGTTGCCAGGAAAATCAATGAGGCTCCTCAGGGACGGGAAATTATTGAACAGTGTGGTAAATATATAGCTGAAATAGAGAAGAAACTTGGTGATACCCCCGAGAGCTTTATTGTTGAAGCGCGATATGGGTACATATCCGGAATCAGCAGGGAGACTGTTAACCTGACAAAGGTTGACAGGGTGCAGGTATCTGATAAAATTGACACTGTGCTGACACATCGTTTCTGGGCATATCCGGTGTTCATTGTTTTTATGTGGCTTCTTTTTCAGGCAACATTCAAACTTGGAGAGATCCCGATGGGCTGGATCGGGATTCTCTTCGGATGGCTTGGCGATGTTGCATCATCACACCTGCCGGAGAGCGTTTTCAGGGATCTGCTTGTTGACGGAATAATAGCCGGTGTGGGAGGTGTTATTGTTTTTCTTCCAAATATACTTATTCTGTTTCTGGGAATATCGATTATGGAGGATACCGGATACATGGCGCGTGCTGCGTTTATCATGGATAAAATGATGCACCGGATTGGTTTACATGGTAAGAGCTTTATTCCGATGCTGATGGGCCTCGGCTGCAGCGTTCCGGCAATTATGGCAGCCCGCACACTGGAGTCACCAAAAGACAGAATTAAAACGATCCTGTTAACACCGCTTGTTTCCTGTTCTGCACGTCTGCCGGTATTTGTTTTGTTTGCAGGTGCATTGTTTCCGAAACATGCGGGGAATGTCGTGTTTCTTTTTCAGGTACTCTTTGGATTCGGTGCATTTATTCTTATGGGGCTTCTGTTCAAGCATACGTTTTTCAAAAAAACAGATGATTATCCTTTTGTCATGGAACTCCCGCCATACCGGCTTCCAACCTTACGAAGCATTCTTATCCACATGTGGCACAAAACCGAACATTATCTTAAAAAAATGGGTGGTGTGGTGCTTGTTTTCTCAGTTGTTTTGTGGTGGGCTGGTGCTTATCCAAATAATCCGGAGATTGACAAAAAATATGAAGACAAAATTGCAGCTGCTGAGGCTGATATGTCAATTGACTCAACTACAAAAGTATCGGTAGTTGCAGTTCTTCAAAAAGAGTATCAGGCAGAGAAAATGTCGCAGACTTACATTGGACGCGTTGGAAAATTTTTAGAACCACTGGTTACCCCCTTCGGCACCGACTGGCGCGGGGCAGTATCACTTGTCACCGGTTTTGTCGCAAAAGAGGTGGTTGTCAGTTCGATGGGAGTACTTTACGCAGTGGGAGAAGGTGAGGCTGAGAATAGTGATGGACTTCGTGATGTAATCCGGAGTAATTTTACCCCGCTCTCAGGCTTTGCGTTTATGCTCTTTGTTCTGTTGTATACGCCATGTGTTGTTGCGCTGATAACTGCTGTAAGGGAACTCGGGAACTGGAAGTGGTCCGTATTCTCGGTGTGTTATCAGTTGTGTCTGGCCTGGACCGCTGCTACCGTGGTGTATCAGATCGGGCGGATTTTTATACGGTAATAGTACTGACACATACCAGAGGCACAATGAATTAATTACTCTGGTGTGTGTGTTTATACTGATGGCAGATTATTAATTGTAAATATTGTTATGTCTTACTGTAACGTATGTTAACAAAGAGAAAAAGATTCTCTTATGGTCGCATATTACTAAAAAAAATAATTTAATAAAATAAAGGAGCCTCAAGTATGATTAAAAAAGTGTACAGATGTATCGCTGTAATAATCGGGTTAAATGCGTTTTCATTTGCCGGAATGCCATTTTCTGTTGATGATGCCGGGACTGTTGAACAGGGGAATTTTGAAATTGAAAGTGCAGTAAGTTTCTGGAAGGAGTATGGTGAGGCCGGGCTTGGTGTAAAGCATGGTTTAACAGAAAAAATGGATATTGGTGCCGGATTTGGCTACACATTTGCTCCGGAAGATGCCGCGTCAATGAGTTCGCTTGGTCTATCATTAAAATTCGTTGCAATAGAAGATCATCTGGCGTTAAGTCTTGCGGGCACATTGGGAGAAACTGCCTATGCAGCCAATGTAATCCTTTCGCATTCTGTTAAATCAATCGGGTTTAACGCCAATCTGGGATTCGAAGCTGAAGGGGGCATCGATAGTGCACTAATGACTTTTGGTGTTTCAACACTCTATGAATCAGATCGTTTTATTACGGGGTTTGAAATTGCAGGCAACCATGATGAACTGAACTGGTGGCAGATTGGTGTTGCTGTTCAGATTGTTGACTGGACCGTAATAGCTGTCGGTTTGGGAGGGAATTTTCAAAATATTGATGCACTTGTGGTGACAAGTGGTATCACTATATCATTCTGATATTTTTTATTCGAGTTAGAAATGTCTAATATATGTACAAGACGCTAACTGAAAGGGCTTAGTTATGGAAGTTTTTTGTCATCATGTATATGAATATCAAAAAGGACTCAGGCGGATGGTGCTTCACACGGCGAAACACGCTGACAAAGAGAAAATTATTCGAAAACTTGAATCAAATGCAATCAGTTATCTGATCATGGATGTTAATATCACCAAAATAAACGTGTTTTTTGGTGATACCGATTGTGTTGACGTAATAAGATCGTTTGGAGAATTTCACTTGTCAAAACTTTCTGATGAGCAGGACTTTATTCTTGGCGCTTTGCTTGGATATGATATTGCAGCTCAATGCAGGCGCTATCTTGAGCGTTTGAGCAAAAAGCAGTTGAATTCAGATTGTTTTATACCATTTCGCGGAGTGTCAATATCACAGGAAAATCGTATTGCCAGAAGGGATCAAACCATACTTAACGGCAAGTATGCAAAAGAGATCTGCATGTATAAAAACTTTTCTTGATTCACTATGGGAATAATAGTATATTTAACCGTACGTTCAGTTATTTCAGGAGGCATCTGTGGCAAGAACCGGCGGTAATATAACCCGGAAAAAAATACTGGCTGTTGCTGAAAAAATCTTTTCTGAAAAGGGTTTTGATGGAACCAGTATTCAAAATATCTCAAGCGCTGCCGGTGTTAATAAAGCACTGATTTATTACCATTTCAAGAATAAACAGGACATTATCGACTCACTTTTCAGCCAAACCCTTGAGGAGATGTTTTGTCTCGTCGGGTCATCACAGGAACAGCTTGATCAGTCATTGCATAAAGCTGGTGCAGCTGAACGGATCAATGATATTGTATCGTTTTTAAGTAAACGAAAAGGAATTTTATCGGTGATGCTTATGGAGTCGCTAAAAAATGAACAATCAGGTCATATTTCACTATTCAAGTGTGCAGAAATGATCATCTCAAAGAATGTTGATGATATGCTGGTTGCATTAAAAGAAAAATGTAACACTGATATCAGCAGGGAGGAGCTTATGGTTCATGAATTCTTCACCGGTTTTTTACCAATAGTGTTTTTTTCACTCTTTAAAGAGAAATGGGCTGCCTATTTCAATTGCGAACAGGAAAAACTGGTGGAACTGTTTTCTAAAGTGTTTAAAGAAAGCCATATACGACAAGACTAAAAAAATTTACCCCGATAATTAACCGTACGTTCAATTAAATATGGAGAAAGTATGAACAAAAAAACTGATGTCTGTGGTTTGGATCATGTAAAGTGGCTTGACAATGGTGTTCGTCGCTTCTTACAAAATCCCCGGAAAATGTTTAAACCATATATCAAAGAGGGTGATACCGTTCTTGATGTAGGATGTGGACCCGGTGCATTTATTCCTGCACTGGCAGAAATGGTTGGCAGCAGCGGGAAGGTGATCGCAATAGATCTTCAGGATGAGATGCTTGCGTTAACCAGAAAAAAGGTAGCGTCTGCTGGCTATACATCCAGAGTAACAGTACACAAATGCAGCGCAGAATCACTTGACATTTCGCAGCAGGCTGATTTTATTCTGACATTTTTCATGATGCACGAAACTCCTGATCCCCTGCATCTGATAACAGAAATATGCCACAATCTTAAACCCGGTGGTACATTCTATCTGGCTGAACCGAAATTTCATGTTACAAAAAGTCAATTTCTTGATGTCCTGCAGATATGTGAAAAGAGTGGCCTGGTTCTTATAAATGAGCAGGGTATTGTCAGCAGAACTGCAGTATTTCGTAAGAATTGAGTATCACGACATTCCCACGCATACTGCTTTGCGTTAAATTTTTTGGTACAACTGATTCTGAATGTTAATTTCGTTAAGAATCACCGTACTTTAGGGTGGTTCACACCTTCCTGGCAACTTGTTTATTATAATAAATAAGCAGGAATACGTACCTGCTTTGTACAAATATCAATTCACCCCCTCTTCCACGAGTGGAGAGGGGGCTGGGGGTGAGGCTTTAACCGGCAAAAGCATGCCAGGTACAATCCTGTCAAAAATAGACTTGGCTTTTTTCGTGCGATGAAGTATTATTTTTTTGTGCCAGTCCTGAAAAACATTAAACAATCAGCTTACCATGGTGGCACTTCTTTTTTGATAATCCAGCATTGTTCAGGTAGGTCGCATATAGCATGTACCATGTAGGGGCAAGTCGCGACCTGCCCCTACATGGTACATGTGATATGAATTTTAAAATGCATACAATTTTTTCCAGGAGGTGTATATATGAGTGATGACAAAATGAGCAGGTGTCCGGTTACCGGTGCTGTCGGAAAAATGCCGGCTGGTAAAGGGACAAAAAATCGTGACTGGTGGCCCAATCAGCTTAATCTGAGTGTGCTTCATCAGCATACCAAAGTGTCAAATCCTATGGATGAAACATTTGATTATGCTGAAGCATTCAAATCACTTGACCTGAAAGCGGTAAAACAGGATCTTGTCAAGCTGATGACCGATTCACAGGAGTGGTGGCCTGCGGATTGGGGACATTATGGCGGTTTGATGATCCGTATGGCATGGCACAGTGCCGGTACCTATCGTACATCAGATGGACGGGGTGGGGGTGGCACCGGGAATCAGCGTTTTGCACCACTTAACAGCTGGCCTGATAATGCAAATCTTGACAAGGCGCGGCGTCTCTTGTGGCCGGTTAAAAAAAAGTACGGTAACAAAATATCATGGGCGGATCTCATTATTCTTGCCGGTAACTGTGCACTTGAATCTATGGGATTTAAGACATTTGGTTTTGGCGGCGGGAGAGTTGACATATGGGAACCTGAGGAGGATATCTACTGGGGAATGGAAGAGAAGTGGCTCGGTGATTCGCGTCATGGCGAAAGCGGCAAGCTTGAGAATCCGCTTGCAGCGGTTCAGATGGGTTTGATTTATGTCAACCCTGAAGGTCCTAATGGTCAACCGATTCCATCTGAGTCTGCTCATGATGTCCGCAGTACCTTCGAGCGCATGGCTATGAATGATGAAGAAACTGTGGCGCTTATTGCCGGCGGGCACACCTTTGGTAAGGCGCATGGAGCCGGTGATCCGAAGTGTGTCGGACCTGAACCGGAAGCTGCTCCTATTGAAGAACAGGGGCTTGGATGGAAAAGTACCTTTAAAAGCGGTAAGGGCGGCGATACCATTACAAGCGGTATTGAAGGAGCGTGGAAACCAAATCCTACCCGGTGGGACATGGGATATTTAAAGGTACTGTTTAAATATGAGTGGGAACTGCTTAAGAGCCCGGCAGGGGCCTATATCTGGCTTGCAAAGAATGTTGACGAAGAGGATATGGTGGTTGATGCCCATGATCCGTCAAAGAAGGTGCGTCCCATGATGACCACTGCGGATCTATCGCTTAAGTTTGATCCGGTTTATGAGAAGATCGCCCGGCGGTTTCTTGAAAATCCGGATCAGTTTGCTGATGCATTCGCACGCGCCTGGTTCAAGCTGACACACAGAGACATGGGACCAAAGACCCGTTATCTTGGTCCGGAGGTTCCTGCGGAAGACCTTGTCTGGCAGGATCCAATTCCAGGTGTGAATCACCCGTTAATTGATAATAAGGATATTGCTGCATTGAAAGATCAGCTGCTCGATAGCGGATTGTCAATTTCTGAACTCGTAAAGACTGCCTGGGCATCGGCATCAACCTATAGAAATTCCGATAAGCGCGGAGGGGCAAACGGAGCGCGTATCAATCTTCTGCCTCAGAAAAACTGGGCTGTTAACGAACCGCAGAATCTTGCAAAAGTGCTCGAAATACTTATCGGTATCCGGGATTCATTCAATTCGGCTCAAAAAGATGGTAAAAAGGTTTCACTTGCTGATCTCATTGTACTTGGCGGCAGTGCTGCAATTGAAACCGCTGCAATGCGCGCAGGGATTAATGTTTCGGTGCCTTTTACCCCGGGCAGAATGGATGCAAGCCAGGAACAAACTGATAGCGACTCCTTTGCTGTGCTTGAACCTGTAGCTGATGGTTTTAGAAACTATCTGAAAACAAAGTTTACAGTTAGCGAAGAGGAATTGCTTATTGATAAGGCGCAGTTGCTTGGATTGACAGCACCGGAGATGACTGCGCTGATTGGCGGTCTGAGAGTGTTGAATGTGAATCATGGTCAGACACAGTACGGTGTATTTACCAAAAAATCAGAAACACTGACCAATGATTTTTTTGTAAATCTTCTTGATATGTCAACTGTCTGGAAACCGTCACAGAATGATAGTTGCCTTTTTGATGGTATTGACAGAAAGAGTGGTATGCTCAAGTGGACCGCTACCAGAGTCGATCTGATCTTCGGTTCAAATTCACAGTTACGGGCAATCGCTGAGGTCTATGCGTGCGATGATAACGGAACAAAATTCATAAATGATTTTGTCGCAGCCTGGACCAAAGTGATGAACGCCGATCGTTTTGATCTTCACAGGTAGGATTTTTTTCAGATGATACAGGAAATGCAGGCCGGTTCTTTGAGGTCTGCATTTCCTGTATCTGTACAATAACTCCCGCACTTGAAATACAATCATCAGATTAATCAAAGTACGGTCGCTTGCTTTATGTGTTAAATTATTCCCGAACTATTCAGAGAACGAAAAAAAATGTGTAATGGGTTTCTGACAGTTTTCCCAACTTTCAGATGATGCACATGGACTATCAATTGATTCTTAAAAGTTTACTATGACTTCTTTTTTAAAAAACACTTGAATTTTCGAAACTATTTGGCTATATTACCAAATAACACATTTAGGCATTGAATGGAGCAGCGTTATGATACAACCAAACCTTGCGCTTATTAGTGCGCAGGCTGAGATAGTTAAAGCAATGGCACACCCCACGCGACTGATGATTATAAAAGTATTATCGGAACGGGAACATTGCGTCTGTGAACTTACTGAACTTGCCGGAGTTGATATGTCAACGGTTTCAAAGCATCTTTCCGTTTTAAAAAGTGCAGGCATTGTCGCTATTGATAAGAGAGGTCTGATGGTCTTTTATCGCCTTGTTATGCCCTGTACCGTAAATTTTATGGGTTGTCTTGAATCGGTCATAAAAGCACGCGCACAGGCACAACTTGAGCTTGTCAAGTAAATGTTTAAAAAGATTAAAGTTACCGCAATAGAATAAGGAGTGCCTGATGGAGTGGAAGAAGGAGATAAAAAGTTTTGGAATAATTGTAGCAGTATTCCTCGGTTTTTTCTATCTGCCGGTTGGTATTACCCGATTTGATAATGCCATCTTTGAAGCACTCGAACTTGCAAAGTGGTATGCGCGGGAACACGTACTTCTCTGCTTAATTCCGGCATTTTTTATAGCAGGTGCGATTGGCGTTTTTATCAGCCAGGCATCGGTGATGAAATATCTTGGAGCCAAAGCCAATAAAATTCTTGCCTATGGTGTTGCCTCGGTATCTGGAACAGTCCTCGCGGTTTGTTCCTGTACGGTACTTCCCCTGTTTGCAGGTATTTACAAGATGGGAGCTGGAATCGGCCCGGCCACAGCATTTCTGTATGCCGGACCGGCAATTAACGTACTTGCAATTATTCTTACAGCCAGAATTCTTGGCGTAGAACTTGGTATAGCTCGTGCGGTTGGTGCAATTGTGTTTAGCATTGTTATTGGTGTTGTTATGCATCTTATTTTTAGGACTGATGAAAAACAAAAGGTCGCAGTACAAATGGCAATGCCGCAGCAGGGTGATACAAGACCACTCTGGAAAACATCATTTTATTTTGCGGTGATGATTGCGATTCTTGTATTTGCAAACTGGGGTAAGCCGATTGACAATAGTGGAGTATGGGCGCTTGTTTATAATCAGAAATGGGGTATCACCTCACTATTTTCGGTAATCCTCGGGCTGATTATGATATTTTGGTTTAAAATGAAATGGTGGAAAGTAGTTTCTGCAGCCCTTCCGGCAGTGATACTTGCAATAATTGCTCCTACGTCAATACCTGATGAATTTATGCCTATGGCACTATTTGCAGCCGGTGCAATGGGATTTTCCGTTGTTACCAGTTTGGATAAGGGTGAATGCGGTGAATGGTTTTCATCATCATGGACATTTGCGAAACAGATCTTGCCACTGCTGTTATTTGGTGTTTTGATATCCGGGTTTTTACTCGGTAGAGTCGGCCATGAAGGTATTATTCCATCAGAGTGGGTTTCGGCAGCAGTAGGGGGGAACTCCTTTAGGGCAAATCTCCTGTCATCGCTCGTAGGAGCATTCATGTATTTCGCAACATTGACAGAAGTACCAATTTTACAAGGATTGATAGCAAGCGGTATGGGAAAGGGTCCGGCATTAGCACTGTTACTTGCAGGCCCGGCACTGTCACTACCGAGCATTCTTGTACTTAATGGCATAATGGGGTTCAGAAAAACGGTTACATTTATTATCCTTGTTGTCATTATGGCAACAACGTCAGGAATGCTATACGGGAGATTTTTTTAATGGAGATAATGATAAATAAACGAATTATTATTACGAAGTATCAAATGTCTGTCACAAAATTTAGTGGTGTATCAGGAAAGTTTTTGTCCCAGAGGGACAATATATGCATGGGCTGGTAAATAGCGTATGGCAAACACATTCACGGATACTTGTACAATAAATATATCGTCCCTACGGGACGCGGATTGTTTTTATTGTTATGTATTCTATAAATATTTAATCCCTATGGGATCAGGAAAAAACAGCATTGTAAGAAAAACTATAAAAATTTACAAAGGAGATTATAAAAATGATACGATTTAAAATTTATTTTCTTGGTGCAATTATGTTGGCTGCGATTCTGATTGTCGGTAGGTACTCAGATGTTTTGGCACAAACCACAACATCAAAGACAGATTCATCAAACGCAGCAGTAAAGAAAACTGCTAAGACCGCTGCAAAGAAAACTGAGACAAAAAGTGATATTCTGGTAACGTTTGTTGAACTCGGATCTGTCAACTGCATTCCATGCAAAATGATGCAGCCAATAATGGATGAGGTTGAGAAAAAATATGGTAAACAGGTGAACGTTGTTTTTCATGATGTATGGACCAGTGAAGGAAAGCCATTCGGGGCGAAGTATGGTATACGATCAATTCCAACACAGATCTTTCTTGATAAAGATGGAACAGAGTATTATCGTCATGAGGGGTTCTTTCCAAAAGAGGAACTTGTGAAGATCCTTGCCATGAAAGGTGTAAAGCTGTAAGTCTATCAATAGTAACGGATTTTAAAGGTTTAATTTACAAAATAAAATACGCGAAATAAAAAAGGAAATAGGTATGAAAAAAATTCAGGTATTGGGTACCGGGTGCCCGAAGTGTAAAAAACTTGCTGAAACAGCAGAAAAAGCCGCCAGTGAATCCGGTGTTGAATATGAATTAATAAAGGTAACAGATATTAATGAGATTCTGCAATTTGGTGTTATGATGACCCCCGCACTTGTTATTGACGGTGAGGTTAAAACTGTGGGAAAGATTCCGACACCGGCAGAAATAACAAGCTGGTTAAAATAATATTTTATTCATTAAGGAGAATGTACATGGTCATTAATTCTATACATTGTAAAGGTCAACAATTATCGTTCTTTTTTACGTTAGTATTTCTCGGAACTTTATTCTCTGGCTGTGCTCAGAATGATTCAAAAAAACAAGCAGATACTGTATCAACACAGATAAAATCCACCTCTGCCGATAAACAATCCGGTTTTACCGCTGATACTGCTGGTCACCAATTAGTTGTGTATTATTTTATGTCAAATTACCGGTGTCCATCCTGTATGTACATAGAAAAAACAACAGAATCTGTAGTTACTACTACATTTGGAGATCACGTAAAAACCGGCAGGGTTGTATTCAAGGCTATTAATATTGACGAACCGGAGAATAAACATTATGATACCGACTACAAGCTTTATGCCCAATCGGTGATACTCTCTGATGTAAAGAACGGTAAAGAGCTTCGCTGGACGAATCTTGACAAAGTATGGAAACTTCTTAACAATGATGAAAAATTTAAAGCGTATGTTACAAAGGAAATAAAAACCTATCTTGGAGAATCCTGATTCATGGAAACATTGTTTGTCGATCTTGTTTCGGCGCTATGGCTTGGAATTCTTACATCGATAAGTCCCTGCCCTCTTTCAACCAATATTGCAGCGATTTCATATGTCGGGCGAAGGGTGGAAAAGCCGGGACTGGTTCTGTTTGCCGGATTGCTGTACACTACAGGAAGGAGTATTGCATATCTGGTGGTCGCAATACTTGTCACAAAGGGATTGTTGTCGATCCCCGTAGTGTCAATGTTTCTTCAGCGGAACCTGAATCTTTTTCTCGGTCCGATCATGCTCCTTCTCGGAGTTTTATTGCTTGATATCTGGAAGTTCAGCATGGGTGGCGGCGGTATTGGTACGGGTATGCAGAAAAGAATTGATTCAATGGGAGTCTGGGGTGCCGGAGTTCTCGGGATCCTCTTTGCACTCGCATTTTGCCCGGTATCTGCAGGGCTCTTTTTTGGCGGACTCATTCCTCTTGCGGTAAAGAACAATGCATCGGTGATTATGTCTGTATTATATGGCCTGGGAACAGCGCTTCCGGTGCTGCTGTTTGCTGTACTGCTTGCATTTGCTGCGAATAGAGTAGGGGTTGCTTTTAAAAAACTTACTGCCATAGAGATCTGGGTACGGAGAATAACTGCGATTATTCTGATACTGGTTGGTATCTATCTGATACTCAAACATAATTTCGGATTGTATTTTGGGTTTTAGATGAAGGGAGGAAGAAAAGAAGGTTGAGGATGGGGTGGAAGGGAAGATGAAGATGGTGATGGTACGTTTTCTATTAGATTTCAAGACGACTTTGATTTTGAGCTTTCAGGTAACGAACATAGATTTTCGGGAAGTTCTTCGACAAATCGACGTATATCATCACGTACTCTCCGGTAAATCCCGAGCGCTTCATCTTCGGTCTTTGCACTCTTTGCGAGTCTTGGTGGATCATCGAAGCTTATATGAAACCGATTAACTTTCCCCGGGAAAACCGGGCAGCTTTCGTTGGCGTTATCACAAACAGTGATTACCCAGTCAAACGGGATGTCCTTTATTTCGTCAAGATGTTTTGACCAATGATTCGAAATGTCAACACCTGCTTCGGACATTACCCTGACAGCATTAGGATTCATGCCGTGCGTTTCGATGCCTGCAGAAAAAGCTTCGATATGATCGCCTTTGAGATAACGTGCCCATCCTTCGGCCATTTGGCTCCGGCAGGAATTACCAGTGCACAGAAAAAGAACTTTCAATTTTGCCATAATGCTGCCCTTTACTTTATTTGAGGAATTTTATGAGTTGTTTATACCTGTGCAATTATTTAGAGCGTAAACGCCCTGCCCGTTCACTCATTGCAAACAATCGGGAAAATGCATCAACTGCCGGATATGCTGCATCATCCCATCGCCACTGCCAGTTGCCATGGAGCTTTGCAGGGTTATTAATCCGCGCTGTTACTCCTAATGTCAATATATCCTGTAATGGTATAATTGCTACTGAAGCTTTTGATTCAAGTGCCATCTCAATTAATTTCCAAACAATTTCAACAGGATTATCAGATGTAAATCCGGAATAGTTTTGTATTCTTTGCAACTCCTGTGTAGTTGCTTCTGATTCAAGCCAACCGAGTGTTGGTAAATTGTCGTGAGTACCGGTATAAACAATACAGTTGTCATCATAATTAACCGGTAAATACGGATTGTCCAACGTATCGTCACCAAAGGCGAATTGAAGCACTTTCATGCCGGGGAAAGAATAGTGTTGTATCGCCTCCTTTACATCATCGGTAATAATTCCCAGGTCCTCACATATAACTGGAAAATTTGTAAAGGTATCCCGCAATATGTCAAATAAATCATATGTCGGTACATCTCTCCATGCACCATCAATTGCAGTAGGTTTACCTGCCGGGATTTCCCAGTACTGTACCAGCCCCCTGAAATGATCTATCCGGACGATATGATATAAGGAAAACAGATGACGCATCCGCTGTATCCACCATGTAAAACCATTGCGTTTATGTTCATTCCAGTTATATACAGGATTGTTCCATAATTGTCCGGTAGCACTGAAATAATCAGGAGGAACACCTGATACTGCCACCGGTTGCTTGTTATTGTCAAGTTTAAAAAGCTGAGGATCAATCCATGTTTCGGTGCTGTCAAGGGCAACGTAAATCGGCATATCACCGATTATTGAAATTCCCTTTTCAGTACAATAGGCCAGTAGCTTTTTCCACTGTATCATTGCAAAGTATTGAAGCACTTTTTGAACGTGTATTGCTTCTTTATGAATATTGTTAAGATTGTCGATTGTGCTTTGTTCCCGATCGCGGACTACAGCATCCCAATCTGTCCATGGTTTTTTTGTGGTATACCGGAGTACCTCAAACATAGCATAGTCATTAAGCCAGTGTTGGTTCATTTTACAGAATTCAAAATAGTGGTCGTCAGGATGAAACCGGTGAGCCGCACGGGTAAGCAGGGGCATTTTGAGTGTTCTTACTTTGTCATAGTCAATATTTTCAACAGGTGTTTCAGGTATTTCTGCAAGTTCATTACGGGTTAATAATCCATCATTATGCAGCATGTCAAGAGAGATGTAGAGTGGATTAATCGCATAGGCAGAAGTACTGAAATAAGGTGAATAACCATTTTCTGTTGTACCGGGATTCAATGGAAGTATTTGCCAGTATGCGCACTTAACTTTTGAAAGCAGGTTGACAAAATCATATACTGATGATCCGAAATCACCAATCCCATGACCTCCGGGCAGTGAAAATACAGGTAATAGAATTCCGTAGCTTTTTATCATTACTGCTCCTGACTGATAATGTTATCTGTTATGTGTTGACTCACAGATTTAATGGAGACTATCTCATGATTTGTTACCTTGTGATAGTTCCTGTAATGAAGACAAGGACGTAAACTCCGGTAATTTTAAGTAATAATTCAGACAAAGCGGCAACGTATTGACCATTTGATTGCCAGGGTGCAATGCCTTTTCAATATCGATAAGTGAGTGTTCGAGTAAAAATAGCTGGAGGAATATCTGCGTTGTGTTAATTGATGACATACCAAGAAATGTATGCTGTAATGAGTTAAAATATGAGCCAAGAAAAATATTTGCCATTGTCAATGCCCAGCTTTGTGCCTGAGGTAGTAGCGAGTCACGATCTCTCGGTTGAATTTGTAATTTATTAACTAATGCGAGATGGGCGACATTAAAAAAAGAGTGGGTCATTGATGCAACATCACTTAGCGGAGACCGTTTTAGTCGTCGCTCACTTAAGGTATTTCTTGGATTGCCTTCAAAGTCACAAATACGGAATTGTTCATCCATAAACAGAATCTGGCCAAGGTGATAATCACCATGTATTCTTGTACGATATGCGGTTATTCTGGTGGTAACAGATCGCTTGAATATTGTATCTATCTCACTGCGAAGCTGAATAATATTTTTGAATTTTTCGATATGTTCAGGGGCGAAACTGTTTGACTCAATTGCTGATTCCAGAAAACCGAATATCCTGTGTGTCAATCCACGGAACGATTGATAAAGACTTCGCTGATATAATGATGTAAAGGGTTCTTTTTTGAAATCCACATCCTGCTCAGATGCCAGACCAAGATGCATCTGCGCGGTAATTTCACCTAATCGCTGGACTTTCTTTTCAAAGAGGCTTCCAGTTATCTTTGGTGAACTATCACTTGATGTTGAGGATACTTTTTTCTCAGTTGTTGCTGATTGCACGATAGCCTTTTCGCTGCTTTTAGCAAGAGATTCCTCAAGAAACATGATTACAGAGTCAAGGGCAAATCCCCATAGGGATTTGGAATGGTTAAAATTATCCGAGAATGAAGCAATGTTGTACATAGTCGTATCAGCGCCTTTGTACGATAGTGAACCAAGATGTCTAGGGATAATTGTGCAGTTGTCACATGTCAATCGTGATTGGAGTTCAACTTCCGGATTTTTTCCCTCCTCAAGTCTCCTGAAAACTTTTATAAATGCAGTTTCATTCAGTGATGCACAGGAGTTACGCTTTCCAGCTTTTACAATATGTGAAACAGGGAAAATAGCTTCATCAATACTGGTATGTTTCCTCTCTAATGATTCACCATACAATTCACCATGAAGACCTTTAAGTGTTCGCTTGTTTTTGACAATATCTGCTAATGCCTGAAGGAATTCCGGATGAAATGTGCAGTCGTAAATGATCCCGTGAGAACCACTGTTTACAAGTCCAAGTATAAGCCCTTTATCATCACCGATAACAGCATTTGCCAGTACTTCAAGTTCAAGTGTAAGTGGCAGAATTATCGTATCTAACTTATTATCTGCATATTTTACACGTATTAAAAGTAGTAGAGCAAGAAAAGATTCGTACTTTATTGTAAATAAATCGATGATTGACGTTTGAGAAACAGGTTTGGGACGGCATCCTGCCGTTGTTCGCTGTGCGAGATATTCGGGAAGAACTTCTGTTGCGATTTTTCGTACTGAGCTTCCTGTGAATAATTCAGTCCATCGTGTATCAGTCCTGAAATCCGGAAGTGTGTAACTTTCTGTTCGCAGATCAGCATGGTAATCCGGTTTAAGGTGTAACCAGAAGTAGTCATGGAAACCAAGCGTCAAATGATAGGGGGAAGGTGTAATACGGGGGAATCGGTTGCTGCTGAATATATCAACAGGATCAAATCCGGAAAATTGTGATAGATCAAGAAATGCAGACTGGCTGAAACGTGACAGGTTGATAATTACAAGAATAATTTCATCATCAGTTCTTCTGATAAACGAAAGTACTGATGCATTACTGGATTTTACAATTGTCATTGTCCCCCGTGAGAAGGCTTTAAATGTTCTCCGCATTGCTATAGCCCTTCTCATCCACCACAGCAGCGATGAAAGATTTCTTTCTTCATTTTCAACATTTACAGATTGATAGTGGTACTCAGGATCAATAATGACAGGAAGAAATAGTTGCTGGGGATTAACAGGTGAAAAACCGGCATTTCGGTCTGGTGACCACTGCATCGGTGTCCTTACACCGTTGCGGTCGCCAAGAAAATGATTATCACCCATCCCGATTTCATCACCGTAATAAATAACCGGAGCACCTGGCAGAGAAAATAGCAGAATGTTAAGTAATTCAATCCGGCGGCGACTGTTTTGTAACAGTGGTGCAAGTCTTCGTCGAATACCAAGGTTTATTCTTGCTGAAAGATCACGTGCATATGACCGGTACATAAAATCACGTTCCTCTTCCGAGACCATTTCAAGTGTCAATTCATCATGATTACGTAGAAATATCGCCCATTGTGCATTTTCAGGAATCTGAGGTGTCTGTTCTATAATGTCAATAATCGGAAACCTGTCTTCCATTTGCAAAGCCATGAACATCCGTGGCATCAACGGGAAATGGAATGCCATATGACACATATCGCCATTACCAAAATAGGCAACGGCATCTTCCGGCCATTGATTTGCTTCTGCCAGAAGCATCCGTCCCGGAAAGCGTTCCTCAATATGCGCCCGCAATTTTTTTAGAAAGGCAAATGTCTGTGGAAGATTTTCACAATTGGTGCCATCCTGCTCATAGAGATACGGAACTGCATCAAGTCGCAAACCGTCAACTCCCATACTGAGCCAGAAATCAATTACTTTGAAAAGTTCTTTATGAACTGTGTTGTTTTCGAAATTCAAATCAGGTTGATGAGAAAAAAATCTATGCCAGAAAAATGCATTTGCAATCGGATCCCAGGTCCAGTTTGATGTCTCAAAGTCCTTGAAAATTATTCGGGCGTCCCGATACCGTTCTTTTGTATCACTCCATACATAAAAGTCTCTCCAATATGATCCGGGTTTTGCTTCTCTTGACTTTTTAAACCACTTGTGCTGGTCTGATGTATGATTCAGGACTAACTCTGTTATGACACGAATTCCACGGGAGTGTGCTTCGCTGAGAAATTTCTTAAAATCATTCATCGTTCCGTATGATGGATTAATGTCCATATAATCAGCAATATCATAACCATCATCGCGCAGTGGTGACGGATAAAATGGCAGCAACCAGAGTGTATTTATTCCAAGAGATTCAAGATAACCGAGTTTCTTTGTCAACCCGACAAAATCTCCGATACCATCAGCTTTTCCATCAAAAAACGATTTTACATGCAACTGATAAATAACTGCATCTTTGTACCATGTGGGCTGTAATTCATTGTCAGGCATCTTTTTCATACGACTATCTCCTGTTGTCTAATGGAATGCATCCTGAGTACTATGATGCTTGTTGAAATTGCAGAAATAAAGGACGTACACACCTTTCTGATAACATTATCAACGTGTAAATTATATCGATGGTTATTTCTTATGAGTCATTAACCGTTCTGGTAATAATTCAAGAACACTAACCGGAAATTGTGTCAGAATATCGCCAATCGACATGGTAGTACTTTTGGTGTCAAGAGTCGTATTTGTTACAATATCAAACCATGTTTTACCGGAGTATTCTGGTGGCAGTTGTATACTTGTATCATCCCAGATCGTGTTTGTCAGTGGCATTGTTCCCTCGGCTATGATTTTTGTCAGCATTCTGGGTACTACAACCAGACATGCCGATTCCGGAGTTGTACGAAGAAATGCAACAATCGAATCAGCATATATTCCAATAATGTCAACAGGAATGTATTTTCCGGATGAAAACAGTTCAGGTAATTTATTTCTGAAATGAAGCAGCTTTTTAATCAGAAACAGATTAATTGTACCATTTTGTGGTGTAGCGATTAATTCTTTCAACAGCAGCGGATCGTTCTCCCGCTTATTTAATTCGTCAAGAACTCTGATCCGCTGTTCAAAATCGACGGGGCGCCGGTTATCCGGGTCAACAAGAGAAAAATCCCATAGTTCTGTACCCTGATAAAAGTCGGGGATTCCCGGTGCGGTAATTTTAATGGTTGTTTGCGATAATGAATTGAGCATGCCATACCAGGCGATTTTTTTCTGGAAAGGTATAAACTCTGTAAGAAAACTATTTTTCGCAGAATCAGAAAGGGCTGTGTTCACAAAATTTTTAAGAGCGTTTTCATATGCTTCATTTGGCCTTATCCACGATGAATGAATTTTTGCTTCTCTGGCTGCCTTAAGCATATACTCCTCTATCCGTGAACGAAAGAAATCGAGATTATCCGATTCTACAGGAAAACTGCCGATAATGGTCTGATAGAATAGATATTCATCATTTAGCACGGGCATTTGTTTTCCATTTTCATCCATTGTAAGTGCGTTCTGATTTATTACATGCCACCTGCGGACCTGCTGAAACCACTCTGTACCCAATTCAGAGATTACATTAATTCGTACACGTGTTCCTTCACCCCGCTTTGTATCGTGGGTTGCAGTCGCATTCATCGCATGAGGATAGTGGTCAGCCCGTCTGGAACAAAATGTATGGAAATCAGTTTTACAGATACCAAACAGCTCCGGGTGGCCGCCAACCTCATTAAGGGAAACAAGCCGGTTATAACTGTACAGTGCAGTATCTTCAATTCCCTTTGCAAGAAGCGGACCGGTGAACTGCTGAAGACGCATTATAAATCTACGGCGTTCAATAAATTCCTGACTTGACGAAGAGGCATTGGTGTCAAGGCCAAGGAATGCTTCTATGTAGTCAAGTTCCGGAACAAATTCATCCCGTGATAACCGGGAATCATCGAGAGCTTTTTTAAGGACAAGCCAGTCAGTAGATGTCAAATCCTTCTCAGTGATATATGACCGGTATACCGGAAAAAAGGTAAGCACTTCAACCAGTGCCCTGCGAAGACCGTACATGGTGATATCGATACCCTGACGATCCTTTCCGGCGAGAGCTTTTAACCGTAATGCGAGATTGTCTATATCGCCAGCCATGTGACGGCCGATAATCAGCCGTTTTTTATCTGCGACAAGTTCTTTAAATGTACGTTTATCTTCGGAGATAGTTCCATATGTCCTGTCTATGGCTCTCTGCCCGCTGCAATTACAAAAAAGCCGGTTCACGGTGTTGAGAAAATCATATCCGGTAGTTCCCTGCATACCCCAGGCTTCAGGCAACTCCTCATGTTCAGCAAGGATCTTTTCCACAACAATGTAAGCATCAGGAGCAAGCTGCCGAAGGCGTTCGCAATAGATTGCCGGATCGTATAAACCATCAATGTGATCAACTCTCAGTCCCTGAATTTTGTTTTCCTGAACAAGCGATCCTATCAGTTCATGTGTAACATTGAAAACAGATTCATCTTCTACACGGACTGCGATCAGATCATTGACTGTGAAAAAACGCCGGTAATTAAGTTCCTGTGTGGCCGTTTTCCAGAATGCAAGTCTGAAATACTGCTCTGAAAGGATTGATTCGAGTAGAGCCCAGCGGTCAGATTCGCTTCCATTGCCATTACATGTGGAGATCACCTGATCACAAATCTGTCTGATAATCGCATTGCCGCTATACATCTCCCAGAGCAGTGTTTTAATAAACCCGATCTGCTCATAGCGTTCTTTGATATCATTGGTACCTGGCAGATTCTTTACAGTGTATAAAACGCCAAGGAATTTAAGAAAATCCGGATTACTATCACCCAGCACATCCCTAAGCATATCAGTACAGCGGCTGAATACTGCCGAATACGATTCAAGTCGCAATGGAAACCGGTGATCGTAATAGGTGATCCATAACCCTGTGCTAATAAATTCCAGCTTTAATTCACCCGCTTCAAGACATTTACCAAATAGATTTCCAAGTATAGGGATAATTAATTTTCCCTTCAAAGCAGCATTAGGGTGATCCCATTCAATATCAAACAATGAGTAATATTCTGACAATGAACCGTTTTCACAGATATCTACAAGAAACGGATTATCGGAACTGAGTGTCATATGATTGGGAACTATATCCTGAATCCATCCTATCCCGTTGGACGCACAGATCCCCTGAAGTGCATCAAATGCATTTTTACCGCCAAGTTCCGGATTGATAATCCGGGGATCAGCAACATCATACCCATGTGGGCTGCCTTTGCGGGCTTTAAATATGGGTGACGCATAAATGTGCGAAATCCCAAGCTTTTTCAGATAGGTGACAATATAAACCGCATTCTCAAAGGTAAAGTCCTGAGAAAATTGCAGTCGATAGGTTGCAACCGGTGTATTCATGCAAACCTCAATTCATCTGATTGTGTCCCCTTATATTCAAATATCCGCAAACAATGCGCGGGAACCGTGACTGTATTTTCTACCTCTTCGTCAATGGGCGGATCATCACCACCCCACACAGTATCGTTAGTTGAAAGCAACCGCTTCCATCTGACAGAGGCTGGCACAGGTAATGTTACCTCTGAATTACCGAAATTTACCAGCATCACAACTGCATCGGTACCCCATACACGAATGATCGATAACGCTTCCGGTGTCTGATCTGTGATTGTACACTTCATACCATTAAATGACAATGCTTTAAATACCGGATGCTTCGTGCGCAGTGTTATGAGATACTTGTAATACTCAAGAAATTTCCTACCCGGAGCCTGATCTGCTTGTTGCCAGTTAAGTTTCGATTGATTGAATGTACGCACGTTTGTAGGATCGGGAGGAGAGCCGTTTTTGTGAAAAGCCTCAAATTCTTTTTTGCGTCCTTCTCTGACTGCATCATTTAATGTCGTATCACCATGATTTACAAAATAAAGAAAAGGATTTGTCTCACCCCATTCCTCGCCCATGAACAGTAGTGGAATCATGGGTGAAAGAAGGACCAGTGCAGCCGCGAGCCGTGCATTCCCACTTCCCGCAAGGGTGATCAATCGTTCACCAAGCATACGATTACCTGTCTGATCATGATTCTGGGAGCATACAACAAATGATGTAGACGGAAGATTATCAGGCGGAGCACCATGCCTGCGTTTACGATGTACAGAATAGTCACCACAGTATGTATAGCCGCATTGCAACGCCTTTGCAAGCTGTGATAATCTGCCAAAATCTTCATAGTATCCTATCGTTTCACCAGTCAGGGCTGTATGGATAGCATGGTGAAGGTCATCACTCCATTGAGCATCCATTCCGTATCCACCTAAGGTTCCTGGTCGGATCAGGCGTGGATCATTTTGATCACTTTCTGCGATAAGCATCCTTCGCTTGCCTGATCGGGATTCCAATGCACGAACTTCCATACCAAGCTCTTCAAGGAAGGTGCGGGCACTAAGATCGAAGATTGAATGAACCGCATCAAGCCGCAGACCATCAATATGAAAAGTCTCCAACCAGTAGCGTGTGTTGCTGATAAAATAGTCGCGAACATTGTCACTGTCAGCATCATCAAAATTTAACGCCCAGCCCCATGGTGTGCGATACTTGTCTTGTGTAAAGTAAGGTGCAAACTCCCAGATATAATTTCCTTCAGGACCGAGATGGTTATAGACGACATCAAGAATAACTGCGATACCCTTGCTGTGACAAGCATCAACAAGTCGTTTCAATCCGTCAACACCTCCATACGCTGTGTGCACCGCAAAAGGATGAACACCATCATAGCCCCAGTTTCTGGTACCGGGAAAGTGAGCAACCGGCATGATTTCAATTGCGGTAATTCCAAGTTCGTATAAATGATCAAGCCGCTGTATCACACCGTCAAACGTGCCCTCCGGTGTAAAGGTTCCGGTATGCAGTTCATAGATTATTGCGTCCTCAATTGCTATTCCGCTCCATGCAGCATCATTCCATTGAAACTGTGAATGGTCAACGACAGCTGATGGCCCATGGACACCATCTACTTGACATTGTGACGCGGGGTCGGGGCGCACATGGTCTCCGTTAATCCGGAAACTATACTTAAAACCCGGCGTAACATTTTTAAGGGTGATAGTCCAGTAACCGGATTGATTACGGTTCATTGTGGTGTACAGGTTCTTATCGTGTTCCAGTAATTCAAGAGAGTTGACATAAGGGGCCCATACGGTGAATGTACATTCATTGGCAGAATGTAGTTGCGGTCCGACAACCTGACGCATGGTATCTGAAATCATATAGAACTCCTTATATCTGATCTGTGTGGATATGTTTGCCCCCGGCGCAGTTTACAAAATAGTGCGAAAGCCCTTGCCTGCATTGTGTAGTGTGCTGTTCCTGTTAATCGGTTACCAGTATTTTTTGAAGCCGTGTCAAACAGCAGTGTCCAGGGAACTTTGGAATAGGGCAATTGAAAATCAATCGTATCATGATGTGCGTTTATTACAAGGTAAAAGGTATCATCGATGATTCTTTTACCATATTTGTTGACATCATCAATGCCACCCCCGGGAATCAATAATCCGAGCGATCTGGTCCATTCAATACTCCAATCGTCGTCATTCATCTCTTTTCCATCAGGACGTATCCAATGAAGATCTCTGGCCTGTCCGCCGAATAATGTTTTTCCTTTAAAGAATTTTTTCCGATGGAATGTAGGATGCGTTTTTCGTATTTGAATTACCAGTTTGAAAAATTCTAATAGATCAATCGCTTCTGCGGAAAAATTCCAGTCAATCCAGGTCGTTTCATTATCCTGACAATAAGTGTTGTTGTTACCGTTGTTACTTTTACCGAGTTCATCACCGGCAAGTAGCATTGGAACACCCTGCGAAAGCAGTAACGTTGCGATCAGGTTTTTCATTTGACGGATTCGTAGTGTTGTAATCTCGATTTCATCTGCAGGCCCCTCAATACCACAATTCCATGAATGGTTATCATTACTGCCATCGCGGTTCTCTTCACCATTGTTTTCATTGTGTTTTTCCTGATAGGAAACCAGGTCACGCAGTGTGAAACCGTCATGACAGGTGATAAAATTGATACTTGCAAAAGGTTTACGGTTTTCAGACTCGTAAAGGTCACTTGATCCTGTCAATCGGTATCCAAGGTCTGATAACTGTCCGTTTTCACCTTTCCAGAACTTGCGGATTGTATCGCGATATTTTCCGTTCCATTCAGTCCATAAATGAGGGAAGTTTCCAACCTGATAGCCTCCGGGGCCAAGGTCCCAGGGTTCAGCTATCAATTTGACCAACGATAAAACCGGATCCTGGGCAATAATGTCAAAAAATGTTGAGAGTTTGTCAACTTCGAAAAATTCACGGGCAAGCGTTGCTGCAAGATCAAATCTGAATCCGTCAACATGCATCTCTGTAACCCAATACCGCAGGCTATCCATTATGAACTGAAGCACCCGGGGGTGACGCATGTTAAAGCTTCCACCGCATCCTGAGAAGTCCATACCGAAACGGGGATTTTCAGGGCTCAGATTATAATAGGATGCATTGTCGATTCCCCGGAAGCAAAGTGTCGGTCCGAGATGACTGCCTTCTGCTGTATGATTATACACAACATCAAGAATGACTTCAATTCCTGCTTTGTGCAGTTTTCTTACCATTTCCCTGAATTCATTGACTTGTTCACCTGCAGAACCTGATGATGAATATCTGAAGTCTGGTGCAAAGAAACCAATAGTGTTGTATCCCCAGTAGTTTGTTAATCCACGTTCAAGCAGCGCCCTGTCATTAACATGCTGCTGGATTGGAAGTAATTCAATAGCAGATATTCCGAGTGATTGTAAATGCTTGATAACTGGTTCTGATGCCAGGCCGGCATAGGTTCCCCGTTTAAGCTCCGGAACATCCATGTGCAGTTTTGTAAGCCCTTTGACATGTGCCTCATAAATGATTGTCTGATTCCATGGTGTGCGTGGAGGTTTATCGCCTTTCCAATCGAATCGTGGATCAATGATAACACATTTTGGCATAAATTCTGCAGATTCGCGTGTATCAAACGAGAGATCCTCATCCTCACTGCCGACAACATAACTAAAAAGAGCGTCATCCCATTTTACATCACCGGTAATCGCCTTCGCATAGGGATCGAGCAGATACTTTTGTTTGTTGAAACGGTGTCCATTGAGAGGGTCATAGGGCCCGTCAACACGATACAGATAAAGCTGCCCGGGTTTAAGTCCCCGGATAAATCCGTGCCAGGTAAGTGCCGTTTGCTCCCTGAGCTGTAAACTTGCTGACGGAATCGCATCGTGGGGGGTGTCGAACAGGCAGACTTCCACACTTGTTGCATGCTCGCTGAATAAACTAAAATTGACTCCTCGACCCTTGTAGGTTGCACCTCTGGGGTATGATTCGCCCGGAAAAACTCTGAGGCTGCTTGACATGATTGATGCGCTCCTTTTCTGTCAGGTACGAAGTGTATCATCGTTATGATGCAAATCAGACCATCCAGATACGTGCTTACCTGAATGGTCAGGGTTATTCAGGTACGACGGTAGATTGTCAAATACCTATTGCTGCAATTAAATGATAACGATACTACGACGCAGAAAGCAGTGATGATGAACTTTTATCGGGAACGATGTGCAATGTCTGAGTCGGGAGTGCAAACTTAACGCCCATTGATTTGAATTCTTCCATTATACGGAAATTGATGTCCTGGTGTATATTCATGTAAACATTGTAATCGGAAGATGCCACGTAGTAAACTGTTTCAATAGTAAGACTATAATTCCCAAATGAGAAAAAATGTGATCTGTCGAATTTTGTCAATGGTATGGATTCAATGATACTTTTAATTTTAAGTGGAATCTCTTTTAGTAATGCAATATCTGTATCATAGGTCACTCCGATCGAAAAAACAACCCGTCTGTTTTCCATTCTCTTGTAGTTGCTTATACGGGAATCGGTAAGGTCGGTATTGCGAAATACAAGCTGCTCACCGCTCAAACTGCGGACACGGGTTGATTTCATTCCGATGTGTTCCACAGTACCCATCCGGTCTCCAACGATAATGAAATCCCCGATTTCAAAAGGCCGGTCGAATATAATCGTAAAATAACTGAAAAGATCACCAAGTACTGCCTGTGATGCAATTGCTATGGCAATACCGCCTATACCAAGACCTGTCACAAGCGTTGATATGTTGACACCAAAATTGTCAAGGAGCATTACAACTGCAATTGCCCACATTACGATCTGAATTCCGGTAAGAAGACTCCTGAATGCATTTCTTCGCGAGGCATTTTTATCGCTTGATGCCCAGCGCTGTTCAAGAATGACTGATAGCAGAACACTCACAGCACGTACGATAAGAATGGTAAGCAGTAATGATACGGAAACAGTAAATACTTTCTGCACGGCAGGTGCCATTTTCAATCCCTGCATGCTGAAATAGAATGTTCCGAGATAGAGGAATGGAACTATTTTTTTTTCTATCAGCTCCACTATTAAATTGTCAATACTGGTAGATGTTTTCTGAGCAATCAGTTTCAACTTTCTGATTATTACATTTTTTACGATAAAAATAACCAGTAACGACAGAATAAAAATGCCGAGAGATATCATATAATCCATTAGCGTATTACCATAATATACTTTGTCAAGAAGCTCAAAATGCATTTTTGTAACCCTTATTGTATAATGTGAACAGCAATCAATAAAGTTAATATAAAAAGTAGGTTCAGGAAAATCAAGCCTCAATTTTGAGATATCATTGTTATAACTTTTCCCCGGGTTCAATATGACTAACTCTAAATTGACAATGTAATACAAGTTGTGGTTCATAAATAGCATGGAACATTGTATGGTTGTATTTTCTTATTTAGTTAATCAAGAACAGTGATGGGTATACTTTGTGTGTGTGATAGCGGATAAACTTGGCAATGCTACTATTCAATATCGGGCATAAATGGCTCGTTACAAAAATGTATGAATACGGAAATAATCAGGATTTCGCGTTTACAATGAGGCAGAGAACTTATGCGCTCACCCGTACTCGCTCGTAAAGCGGAGCGATCTCCCCGGCAGGAGTGTTGGAGGGAGGTATCTTTATGATTTTAAAACAAATGCACCTCCCTCATGCGGGAGGTGCATTGGAATGGCCGGAGGACCATGTGGTCCATCTGCCCTGAACTGGGGTGGGGGCGCCATGGTACCGGGGAGGAGAGGTCAGATTTTCTTCATTGCACCAGAATCTTTGCAACACTGCTCCCTGAAGCACCTGTAACTTTGACAAAGTATACACCGTTACTATTTCTGTCAATCGGTATACTTACATTTCTTGTAAATAAACCTGTATAATGTTCCGCATAAAGTATCCTGCCGCAAACATCAGAAACACTCACATTTTGAATATCCATCTCACTATGCAGGGAAATAACTCCGTTTGAGCAGGACGCAGACAACGGAATAGTTTTCTGCAATGTTGAAGCTGAAACTTTTACAGCAGCAGTACCTTCATTGAGAGGATGTCTCTTGAAGAATGCCCAGAATGTATCGCTTGCGCTGAAATCATATTTGGATTTGTCCACATAACCGTGCTTCATCCCGTCAAAGTGGTACAGAATAATCTCACTGCCTTTCTCACACGGTCCCCAGTACTGTTTCTTATATTTTGCTGTCGGATTAGTGATTACCGGATCGCCGGTGCAGCCGTTTGATTTGACAAACTTCGCAATCCAGCTTTCAAGTGTTGTGTAGGGGACAATAGAATCGAGTGTCCCATGTGCGTGACAAATGGGAACTGGACGGGATGGCTTGCAGCTTGTTATCATGTTTCCGAGCGGATAGCCACTTGAGGGGCCAATGGCAGCAATCTTATCAGCAAGGGAGCAGGCAAGTTTGTAACTCATCATCCCGCCCATTGAAAACCCTGTTGCATAAACGCGGTTGGGATCGATTGTATGCTTCAGTTTTAATGTGTCAATAAGTGCGGAGATAAAATCAACATCCGAATTACTGGAGATGTCCCATCCGTTACTACCGTTCATTTTGAAAACACCATCAGGATAAACAACCACAAATTTTTCCCTGTCTGCAATTTTGTCAAATCCCGAACTTGAACGATGCTGTGAACCGGACCCTCCAAGACCATGCATGGCTATAACAAGTGGTGGCTGTTCCGGCAGTCCGGACGGAGTGTAGACAATAAATGTTCTTGTTGTGCTTCCAACTTTTATACTTCCGGTCTGTGCAATGGTGCCTGCACTGAAAACCGCCAACAGTATCATTGAAAAAAACAGTTTATACATGTGATACCTCCACTTCAGCTAAAAAGTATTTATCGAACAATTAATGACGTATACATATAACTCCGGAATCCTGATGTTTTTCATTCGTCATGTACGGTAACAAAAATTGATTCACCGCTCCAGTTAAGCAGTTTTTACAGGGATTTACATTAAGGAGCATTCACCCGATTAATGGTAAAATAATGCGACTTCTGATTTATTGCGTTGCAATTACTAATTGAACTTCAAAAAAGTGCAGACATCCTTGTCCACAATGATGTTTATAGCGTCTACAGTATTAGAGATAGAATGGGGGGCGAGCAACCGGTATCGATGCCACCATGTCAATATTTGGTGAGTACATTAATACACAGAGAAGCAGTGAAATTGCTTGTACCAATGTGTAAACCTGCGATATAACACCCCGATTGCAATCCCGGTACAGTAAGGTTAGTTTACATTTTCAACCCCCTCGCTCTTCGGGACGACGCATCGAAGTGGTCGAAGGACCAGAGGGGGCAGGGGGAGAGGTCATAACCGGCGAAATTGATAGTAGGTTCAGAGCTAATTTTAATTACTTCCAAGACGGAACACAGTACAATTGGAACCCGGTCGTCGAGCGTCAGACGAGACGACACACTTTGACACTTTGACCAATCGCTATCGCCAAACAAGGGGCGTGTCACCCCCTTGTAAACCCCCGACCAGCCCTTTTTTTCAATCGCCAAAAAAAGGCTGGACAAAAAAGGGCTCTACCACATACCTGTTTCACCTACCGTCGAAACGCGCTTTCAAAACTCGCTTATCGTATGCAAAGATCTGTTCTGTAAGTAACATGGCGCTTTGCAGTAGCTACATCACTAAAAGAAACGACGCTCAAACAGTTGAAAACGCTAAAGGTTAAGACCGAAGAGCAGTTTGAAAACATGCTGTGGTATGCGGGATAGGGATGAGGTTTTTGACTGTGTCAAGGTACGAAGTGCTGTGCGTGAATTCAAACTGCTGATATATATATTTGATCCACTTTAGCCAATTGTCAGAACCTTGATTTATATGATTTCCATGATTGGCATGATTATTTTCCTGATATGTACAGTAAGGTTAGTTTACATTTTCAACCCCCTCGCTTTGTGGGAGAGGGGGCAGGGGGAGAGGTCATAACGGGCGAAATTGATAGTAGGTTCAGAGCTAATTTTAATTATTTCCAAGACGGAACACAGTACAATTGGAACCCGGTCGTCGAGCGTCAGTCGAGACGACAATATTACTTACAAACAGGTTAAAAAAAAGAGACGCACAGAACAATCTGCACGTCTCCACAAACTCATACCCTGTCATACGTCGTCACTCGTCACGTGTCACTTCTTTACTTTATAAGCATTCCCTGAAGCAGGAATGCACCCGCTCCGGCAATGTAACCAGGCTGTGCTACCAGAGAGATCTTTTTTAAATATCACAAGGTAATCAGGATAATTCCTTTGAAAAATTAGAAAGATGTTTACTCCACGGTGATTTTGTTGTGTTATTAAAATCAGGGAGTGCAAATATACATTAAAAAAAATTAACTACATGTGAACTTTGTAACATATTTTGTGCGGATACTACAACACTGTAGCATGAAATCAGGCTATAGGGCAGATTGATGTATTAACGTTACACAATAGTGTAGTAAAGGTGTCACTTTAAACGGAATGAGAACTATGGAGCGATCTCTCAAGTGGTATAAATCATTAGCCGGCAGCGCTGTACGTCGGGATGAATTGTGTTTTTTGCTTGATGGCAGAAAGAATCTTGATATCGTTATTGCGCAGAGGCCTGAACTGGTGTTAGAGCTTCTTGTTCAGAAGGATTTTGATACAGATTGTGAGAAGTATGGAATCCCCGTTCGAACGCTCGAACGTCACCAGATCGAAGCAATCAGCCCTCAGAAAACGCCACAGGGGATACTGGCTCTAGTCAGAATTCCTAAAGAGATCTACTCTTCAGAGCTGCCATCAGATGCAGGAAAACGTATTCTGCTTCTTGAACATATTCAGGATCCCGGAAATGTCGGAACGCTCATACGTACAGCGGCCGCGTTTGATATTGCCGGTGTGATACTCAGCGATCAATGTGCGGATCCTTTTTCTCCAAAAGTCGTACAATCGACTGCCGGATCACTATTTTCAGTGTGGATCCGCAGGACATCAGAATATCTTGATTGTATCGCCGGTCTCAGGAAAAAAGGCTATAAAGTATTTTCCGCCGATGTACATGGTTCCGGTAGTGTTAATTTACAGTGTGATAATCAGATCCTCGCATTAGGCAGCGAGGGACGCGGACTGACCAGTTCTCTTCTCGGCATGACCGATGTGCGGTTCAGAATTCCGATGAATTCGCAAAAAGCAGAGTCGCTCAATGTGGCAGTAAGTGGCGGAATTGTAATGTACGCTGCGACAAATGGTTCCACATAAACCCCATTTGTTCCTGATTAAGGGACGTTAACGCGGAACCATGGGGTAGGGACAAGGCTTGCCTTGCCTGTCCTCTTTTTAATCCCATCAAATTAATCATTGTCAGGAATTTCGATTCTGACAATTCTCTGGTTTGAAATAAATGCTTTGGTTGTATCTGATATTTTTACAATTTCAAATTCGGCAAGCTCAGTCTTTTCCTTTTCCCTGTCATCAATAGGTTTCCACTCAAGAGAAAACGATGTAACCCCTGCCTTTACGACGATTTCCTCACCCAGAACAGTATAATCCTTACCCTTTGTTGCAGTGGAGTTCGCAGTCGATTTAACAGTTACTGTAAGATCAAATGGCAGTGCATTATCAAGAATAATTACAGGAGCATTAATCGTCTGATTAGCGTTTTCCGGTACAGTGATTGTCTGTTGTGGTTGGAGCATTACCTCAATTTTCGAATCGTTATTGCTATCATTATCTTTAATAATAACAAATACCTGTTCCTTTTTAGAATCAATAACCAGACTGTCGTGTGCGGACAATGCTGGTAGTGATGCAAGTTCTATAGATATTACTTCATCAGATTCAGCCGTATTATCATCAACAATATCAAGCTGTATTGTTGCCAGTGTGTCACCTGGTTTAAATATTACACTGCCAATGGTATCTATTTTTATATCCGCCCGTGTTGCAGTAATAAAGTTTACTTTATAAGATATTTTTACACTATCTGCAAGCGGTTTGCTTAACCTGATCATAGCTGAAGCATTCATTCCACCTTCAGTAAGTCTGAGCGTATCCGGTTTTATACCAACTGTCGCTGCGGCATGGGCTATGATTTTAACAAGTTTTGTGATAGTGTCGGTACTGCCGGCATTATCATAGACTATTGCCTGAAGCGTCTGTACACCGGCGTCGGCTCTTGTTGGTTTCCAGGAAATAGCCGGGTTGGTACCTTCGTATAGTTTTGTTGATGGATTTTTAAGGAACAACGTGTATTTATAGGGCGGAGTACCAGTAAGAGTATCCGTTTTAAGAACTACTGAAAGCGCAGTACCGACAACAATCGAATCAGGAAAATCTGCGGCTGTGGTTTTAAACGATACCCGTGGAACCTCAAACTTTTTTAGAACCTGTATGATATGTGTCGTGTCGGCACTTTCGAAGAAGGGATCTGATACATGCAGCACCAATTGAAGTGCACCTGTATCCTGAATTGTCGGTTTCCAACGAACACTCCCATCTACCAGTGTTAACACTGTATCAACGTTGGTACCTTTAATTGTCAGTGTTGAAACTAGTGCATCAGAATCAGGATCTGCAGCCTTCATGCTGATTGCATACTCCGAATCAACGGTCATGGTTGATGGTATTGAGGCGGAGAGTATTTCTGGAATCCGGTTGTAGAGTATGGTAACGGTATCACATACACGATTACCGACACTATCTACTGCACAGATGATGTATGGCTGACCAGCCTTGTCATGTGAGAGCGTTATCTGTTTGCTGAATAAGACCCCGGTTGCATCACTGGTCGCTTTTTCTCCATTGATGGTTACTAAGGCTACCTGGTTGTTATCTGATACAAGTGCACTAAGTATCGGATTTTTTTCACGGAACATTGTACTTTTTGTCGTACTGATCGGCATACCGTTGAGTTTGATAGCATTTATTACCGGTGAATCCGTATCAGGTTTATCAGGATTATAGTTGATATACAGCGTTTTTGTGACAATTGATGAACCGAAGTCCGATGAGTCTTTACTTAAATCAAGCTGAATCAGATTCCATCCGTCATGCAGTTGCACCGGTAACGTCCAATCAGTGTTCTCTGGTGTAATTTTTTGTGAACCAGCGAACGTAACATTAACAAATGATTGGACATAGAGTTGTTCATCTGTTATAGTTCCGCTTACTCTCCCAATGATTACCAGTTGTGGCTGCATTACATAACTGGAATCATTTGACAAAACAGGGGCACTTATAATGATTTTAGGTACCTCAGTTACAACACTATTATCAAAATGAATATAAAAAGTTTTTTCTACGGATGTTCCGCGCTCATCAGCGGCAATGACCACCGCTTTCATTGGTTTTGTAAGTGTGTCGAGATTGTTGAATGTTTTGAATAGCTGTACTGATCCACTCTGAATAGTAACGTTATCAAATGTGCTGCCATTAATTGATGCGCTTTTAAGGTTTACAGTTCCGTCAAGAGCGATCTTGAAAGTAAAGTCCGTCTGGTTTGTATAGACAGAATCCTTAAAAATGGAGTCGTTGAGACAGGTAAGGTCAAGCGCTGTAGCAGAGCGTGCCCCAATTGAAAAAGGCACTGATGGTGATCGGTACTTTAGATCAGTTACATATAGCTCGCCAATTGTGCTGGTAAAATGGCTCTTTAAAATGTGCTGTACCTGGTTTGTATCCTCCTTGATAATAGTACCATCATGGAAATCCCAGATATAAAGAACCTGTCCATCATCAACGCCCTGGGTTTTTAACTGAATTGTATCACCAATATTGCCTATTACAGTCTTCTGGAAAAGTGGTGATCGTGCATAAAGTGAATATTCCTCAACTGTGACCTTTCCGGAGTTTTGAAGCGATCGTACCTCAATTTTCTGCCATCCTGTGTCATAGAATGAAAATACGACTTTCACTGGATCACCTGTGAATGCATCAAGTGGAATAGTTGTATCTGCTGATGAACTCAGGCGGTTTTTTGGAATACGAACATCAACTCTCCGTATATGCTCCTTAAGGTATACGACGACAGACAACGTTTCGCGGGAAAAGATCTGCACCGTATCACGATCTGAGAATGATTTTGAATACACCGATGCTTCTGCACGATCTGTGTCAAGAAATGGGTTTGCGGGATTATCGCACCCCTGGCCCAATAGCAGAACTCCTGCAAGGATGGCAAAACAAAGTAGGTTTTTAAAGTTCATCAGACAACTCCTAAGCATTAAAAAGCAAAAGACAGAGAAAACGAAGCTATGCCCAGAACTGCACCTGCAGCTCCGGATACGGTGTGTAGAAGTGATGTGTTGCGCTTGTTTCTGGCATCATTCCAGTCTTTTGATGTATTGGTGCGCATTTTTTGTTCGTCAGGGTTAGAAATTTGTTTAAAATCATCTGCAGCAGGTTTGTATTTAGTAAAGTATGAAATCGCAGAGTATGCACTGCCACCAACACCAAGTGCAAGTCCGGCATAGCGCAGAATCTGTTTGCCTGTTGATTTGTGCGTTTCATTGATTACATCCACCAGCTTTTCAGGAGTGGTTTCCGGAGGTGGCAGGAGATCTGTTTCATTGGAAACGTTAGGCATTACATCCTGAAGCGGGCTGTATGAAAATGGTATCCCTGGAGTGATCTCTTTTCGAATATCCCTGATAGTGAAATCTGCCTTTCCATTATAATTAAAAATAGAGGAGGTGATTTTGCAATATTCTGTTTGAGAGTGAATTCCATACACAGAATAACGAATAGTACAATAGAACAGTTCTGAACCAACCGCACTTTCATAGATATCAATACCATTCCAGTCAAAAGGTGCAGGAGGAACGGTTGTTGTACCGATTATCGATGAATCATGCTGTGAGGTAAAAATGACCGGCTGAGTTTCAGAACCCCTTGCATACAGTGTTCCCTGAACATGTAAACCGGTAAATTCAGAAAAGAGAATAACCGTTCCGGCTTCAATCGAGATTGATGATCCGGGCGGAACGTATATGTCACCAACAACGTGGTACATTTTATCTGCAGTTAATGGTTCGCTAAGTTCGCCACTAAGTTCGGTAACATTCATTTGAGCGATTCCGCTGGATGCAGTCAGAATAACAACACTTAAAAACATTTTCATCAAATTCATGCACACCCCACAATTTCAGGTCACCGAAAACCACATGTCAGTTTTAATTACACACCAGAATATACAATATTTCAAACACGAAAATTACTGCAAAGAGTGTTCCGTTAGTGGCAGGTCAGCGGTTCCAATTGTTTTCAGTACTATGGGATGATTGATTTATCAAACCGGTTGTATATGATAAAACATTGTGTTACACGTTTTTGTGTGTGCAGAAGATTAGCAATGAAGGAATTTGTTGCGCTTCAGGTGTAAATATAATTATCTGTAGACCTTTCAGATGAATTAAGGACGAAACACTTTTGTTATGTGCGGTTGGAAGAGTTATACATTTTTTGCAGCAACACTTATTGGAATAAAAATTCAAATTACGGTGATACGCGCTTTACCTTTATGCTTCGATTGGTACATCGCCTCATCGGTGCGCTTCACAAGCGTCTGTTCTTCTTCACCACTGATAGCTTCGGAGATACCCATAGAAAGGCTTGTTTTTCCAAATTTAAACGCCTGAAACTGCTTCTGTATTCTGTCAGCTGCAATGAACGCCTGATTCTTATCTGTGTCCGGCAGAACTATCACAAACTCATCACCACCATACCGGTAGCCGCTGTCAATATCGCTTCTGATACATACTTTGATTACCTGACCAAGTGATTTCAAAACCTGATCACCCATCTGATGCCCTTCAGTATCGTTAAGATCCTTGAAGTGATCGATATCAAGCAGAATGAGAGAGAGTTTTCGGTCGGGATTACGCTTAAGACGTGAAAGTTCACGCTTGATCTGGTCATGGAAGTGACGGGAGTTGTAGAGCCCTGTCAGACTGTCGGTGATAGCAAGTTTGCTGAGAAGTTCGTTTTTCTTTACAAGTTCCATTTCAAGTTTTTTCTTTTCAGTGATATCCTTTGCAGTCACCACCATACCGATAATCTGGTTATTATCACTTTTCATCTCTGAAACGCTCATATTTACAAGAATTATCGAGCCATCTGAGGTGCGCAGGGGAATCTCCTCATCAATCGATTTACCATTGAGCAAAACAGAATTGATAATTTTCAATTCGTCAGATTCATTCGCAAAAAGAAACCTGAACGCTTTTCCGACAATCTCCTCCTGAGAGTACCCGAAATGAAGTTGTGCGCCACGGTTGAATTTGAGAATGTACCCTTCAGTATCTATGGACAAAATGATATCGGTGGAATCCTGAAGAATCGATTCAAAGTATTTGGAAATATTCTGAAAACGGCGGGTAATCATCGTTAATTTGTTGATTTTTTGCACAAATTGGTTAGATTTTGTTTTCAACCAGAAAACTATATACACATAGTGCAAAAGTAGTATCACGATGATTCCAGCAAGTAAAAACCAGTTGTGAAACAGGAATACGAGTGTAAGCAGCGAGGCGTGAACAAGAAAGGTAATAGTACAGATAAGAATCAGGCGCTGCCATGAAATGCTCATGTAAGTAGCTGATTTGTCACGAAATAGAGAAAAATGCATTAAGACTCGCTTGGAAATGCGTTATCGATGCAACATGTCTATATTATAGATTAATTTTTGAAATAAATAAAGGGTATTTGTAATGATTTCAGCAAATTAGAAACTGATTGACACTGCATTATGATGGTATTCCCAGACGAACGCTGCTTTGGAGGCAGGTATGCTTTGTCTGATTGTCATACTGCATGGGTATAGCAATTTTATATCTTATTTTCGGTACTGCTTCCTGATAACTTTCATTTCACTGTATATCTTTAGGTAATGATCTCTGCGGGATGCTGCAATTTGGCCACTGTTTATTCTTTGAAGAACCTCACACCCTGGTTCATTGTCATGAATGCAATTGTTGAATCTGCACATACCGATGCAGGCAGCAATTTCAGGAAAATAGGCACCTGTCGATTCTTCGGAAATTTCTGGTATATCAATAAATGACAGGCCCGGTGTGTCGGCAATATAGCTGTCTTCTTTATACCGATGTATAATAATATTCGTAGTCGTATGGGTACCGCGTCCCCTGATCCCGCTGACCTCACCGATGCGAAAATGGATATCGGGGAATATTTTTGACAACAGGGTACTTTTTCCCACTCCGGATAAACCACTGAATGCACTGATCTCCCTCTCGCAGAACTCTTTTAGTCGTTCAATGCCGATGCCCGTTTCTGCAGATGTTTTAAGGGAGCTGTATCCGCATCTCTGATACAGGGAGATTATTGCATCAAGTTCTTTTGATTCACTGTCACTCAAAAGGTCTACTTTATTAAAAACCAGAAGCGGCTTTATCCCGTACGCTTCAGCACTGAACAGCATTCTATCAATCGATTCAAGATCAAGGTGCGGGGATTTCAATGTTGCTACAAGTACAATCTGTGTAAGATTTGCAAGTGCAGGACGCCGGATATAGCTGGTGCGTTCCTCAACGTTCGTGATTATGCCATCAAGAGAATCGTTATTGGTGACTGTAATTTGAACCAGATCTCCGGCACAGATTCTGGCCCTGACTTTTTTTAGTGTTCCCTTGAGTACACAGCGAATTATACCCTGATTTGTGTCCACCAGAAAATAGTTCTTCTGTTCCTCAACAACCCGCCCGCGGCTTTCCAAGTATGGTATCACTCCTGAGAAGATGAAAATCATTTGAATGTAGAATCTAATATATATTAGTAGCACGTAGCAAGTAGCACGTAGTAAGTAGTAAAAAGGTACAAAACCCAATTCAGCTCCCCCTCTCTTTGTGGGAGAGGGGGCTGGGGGGAGAGGTCAGGGGAGAGGTCAAATGAAAAAAATTTATTTCGATATCGTCAGCGGTGCGAGCGGTGATATGCTGCTTGCATCACTGGTTGATCTTGGCGTTCCGGTTGCATTTCTTAATGAACAATATGCTAAAATGCCGCTTGAACATATTCATCTGACAGCAGAGAAAGTTGACAGAAATGGGATTCAATGTACTCTGATTGATCCGAAGTTCGAACATTCACACGAATATCGTCATCTGCATCAGATTCTTGATATAATTAAAGCCGGTGGATTCAGTGATAGTGTGTATACAAAGTGTGAAACTGTACTGAATGCCATCGCTGAAGCAGAGGCAAAAGTTCATGGCGTTGACAAACATCATATTCATTTTCACGAGATCGGTGCGGTTGATACAATTCTTGACATTACCGGTGTCGTGCTTGGTCTTGAGTATCTTGGTGTCGACAGTGTTGAATTTTCGACTATTACCGATGGCCACGGGACGGTAAAAACCGCGCATGGAGTGATCCCGGTTCCAGTTCCTGCGACAGCAATGTTAATAAAAGGTTTTGATCTGAAAATCATTGATGTTCCCACTGAGCTCGTGACTCCAACCGGGGCAGCACTTCTTACGGTACTTGGCAAACAAAAAAAAGGTATGGCAGGTACTGTTATGTCAATCGGGTGCAGCTGCGGTACAAAACGGTTTGATAATCATCCAAATATCCTTCGCGCATTCATTATTGAAGAAAATGCAGATAACACTATTGAAGAAATCATCGTGCTTGAAACGGATATGGATCATATCAGCGGTGAAATTATGGGTTATACGGCACAGGTTCTGCTCGATAATGGTGCACTTGATGTATCCTGGATACCACTGTACATGAAAAAAGGGAGACCGGCATACCGTCTTTCGGTAATTGCATCAGTAAACGGATATCAGGCGCTTATCGATCAAATTATAGTACAAACCAGAACTCTTGGTGTAAGGATTCAAAGGATGCAGCGGGCAATTGCGGTCAGATCGTTCAGACAGGTGAATTTCTGCGGACATGAACTTACAGAAAAAGTCTGTGAATATAAAGGGAAATCCTTTACAAAGCTCGAATATGAAGCTCTGAGTACGTTGTCAAAAGAGCGCAATCAGCCGCTGATTGATCTAATGGAAGAGTATGCAGCCGGAAAATAGCAAGTTTTAATTGAACCTGCCCGGAAAAACGTTTTGTGATTTCGGGTGTGAGCTGGCGTATAACCGGGCACCTCGGCTTCGCTCGGTGTCCGGTTGTTGTCAATTGATAAAAAGAGATTTACTTGCAAACTCCGGCTCACTGGTAAGGTTGACACCCAGTTTTCTCAGTCCGGCTTCATCACCGGGCGTAGGCATATGTGTCATATGTACTTCGCAGCCACGTAGTTCCTTGATCTTCTCCATTGCTTCAGATGCAATAGGATTGCTGATCGCACTGATACTTAACGCAATAAGTGTTTCCTCAAGGTCAAGATTGACCTTTTTTCCCCTCAGAATCACCTTTTTAAGGTGACAGATTGACGCAGTGATAATAGGCGGGAGCAGGTGGATTTTGTCGGGTATCTGTGCCAGATGCTTGAGCGCATTAAGGACAAGTGCCGATGATGCATGCATGAGTTCGGAATTTTTCCCTGTAATAATGGTGCCATCGGTAAGTTCAATGGCAGCCCCGCAAAAAATTCCCTCATTGCCTTTACCGTTTTTTTCACATTCAATGGCAGCTTCGCGAGCTGGCTTCACAACCGGGCGGTCTTCAAGTTCAATGCCAAGTTCTTTAAGCAGTGATGTTACTCTGTCAACAGCTTCTTTGTCAACAAGACCCATTACATATTCGCAGGAATACCGGAAATAGCGGCGTATAATCTCCTGTTTTGATGCTTCACGGACAATCTGATCGTTGATAATTCCTTTACCGGCACAGTTGACACCCATATCAGTCGGTGATTTGTATACTTCGTTGCTCCCGGTAATTTTTTGAAGTATTCTTCGTACAACCGGGAACACTTCCATGTCGCGGTTGTAATTTATTGAGGGTATGTTGTAGGCGTCAAGATGAAAATGATCAATGCAGTTATAATCCCGTATTTCAGCGGTGGCGGCTTCATAGGCAATATTTACAGGATGTTTAAGAGGAATATTCCATATTGGAAATGTCTCGAATTTTGCATATCCGGAACGGATGTTGTTTTTATGATCATGATACAGTTGTGAAAGGCATGTAGCAAGTTTTCCGCTGTTAGGACCCGGACCGGTTACAATTACAAGAGGTGCGGTTGTTTCGATATGTGGATTTGCCCCGTAGCCTTCATCGCTTACGATCATGTCAACATCATTGGGATACCCTTTTGTCTTTCTGTGTGTGTAAACCCTGATACCTCTGCGTTCGAGCTTGTTACGAAAAAGGTTTGCAGCGGGCTGATCCTCATAACGGGTAATAACGACCGACCCGATTGAAATTCCCCATTCAGCAAAATCATCGATCTGTTTCTGCGCATCAACATCGTAGGTAATTCCGAAATCTGCTCTCATTTTTTTACGTTCAATATCACCGGCGAAGATTGTGAGAATAACATCAACATGTGCGTGCTTCTGAAGCTCCTGAAGTAAACGCATCTTTGCATTGGGATCAAAACCGGGAAGAATTCTCGCTGCATGAAGGTCAAACAGTATTTTACCGCCAAATTCAAGATAGAGTTTATTATCAAATTTCCGGATCCGTTCAAGAATCATTTTGCTTTGTTCATCCAGATAACGCTGATTGTCAAAACCGGCAGTAAACATATATGGGCTCCGTTCGTGCACAACTGACACATGATAATTT
This sequence comes from Fibrobacter sp., assembly GCA_012513915.1. Lineage (GTDB taxonomy): Bacteria > Fibrobacterota > Chitinivibrionia > Chitinivibrionales > Chitinispirillaceae > JAAZBG01. The sequence continues at coordinate 8,823 of JAAZBG010000036.1, read as the reverse complement.
TATGAAATATGGTGTAAAATAGAATCCCGGATGTGGTTCTGGCAACTAAACCGGACTTTAAAAAACACCCTATATATCATGATCTTGTTGAACGGTTTTTCTGGTTTAGCACATATTTTTTGTTCATTATCGCTACAGCCTGATTTATATTATCAGGTCTTTTTTGAATTTTGACACTATAACATATCCCCAGGAGGAATAATGCGTCGTTTTTTTACATCTGAAAGTGTTTCACAGGGACATCCTGATAAAGTTTGTGACCAGATTTCTGATGCAGTCCTTGATGCAATGCTTGCACAGGATCCAAATTCACGCGTTGCATGTGAAACCCTGGCAACAACTGGACTTGTCGTTGTCGCCGGTGAAATCACAAGTAAAGCAGTTGTTGATTTCCAGCAGGTTGTTCGTAATACAATCCGTGAAATCGGTTATACTGATCCTGCACTGGGTTTCGAAGCCGATAGCTGCGGTGTGATGATCTCTGTTCATCAGCAATCAGCTGATATCTCGCAGGGTGTTACCGAGGGTGAAGGCCTTCATAAGGAACAGGGCGCAGGCGATCAGGGAATTATGTTCGGTTACGCATGTAACGAAACACCAGCATATATGCCTCTGGCGATCTACTATGCTCACAGACTTGTTGAAGAGCTTACAAACGCAAGAGAGAATGGTAGCATTCCATACCTCAGACCCGACGCAAAATCACAGGTCACAGTCGAATATGATGACCTCACACCAATAAGAATCGACACCGTTGTTCTTTCTACTCAGCATGCACCAGATGTAACTCATGAGCAGATCTGTAAGGATCTTACCGAAAAAGTTGTTAAAAAGGTGATCCCTGCAAAGTTCCTTGATGATAAGACAATTTATCATATCAATCCTACCGGTCGTTTCGTTATCGGCGGTCCACACGGGGATAGCGGTCTTACAGGAAGAAAAATCATTGTCGATACTTACGGTGGTTATGGTGCACACGGTGGTGGCGCATTCAGTGGCAAGGATCCATCAAAAGTTGATAGAAGCGCAGCATACGCAGCACGCTGGGTTGCAAAAAACCTTGTAGCAGCAGGCGTTGCTACTCACTGTAACATTCAGCTTTCATACGCTATCGGTGTTGCAAAACCAATTTCCATCTATGTTGATACCTATGGAACCGGAAAAATCAAAGAGGATAAAATCGTTGAAATTATCAATAAACTCTTTGACCTTCGTCCTTCAGGTATCATTAAGACACTTGATCTTTTGCGTCCTATCTACCGTGAATCAGCTCGTAACGGTCACTTCGGCCGTGAACTTCCTAACTTCAACTGGGAAAAACTGACTATGGTTGATGCAATTAAGAAAGAAGCTGGTCTTTAAGAACGTGACTCGTGACCAGTGACGCGTCACGAGAAATGAATTCTATAGCAGGACACTTTTTTTGATTTATTCAGAAAATGTGTCCTTTTTTATTCGTAGTAAAACTATTTTTGAACAATGTTGCTTTGTTTGTATCCGTAATAGTTACAATTTTACAAAGATGTATCACGACAAGGCTTTTTATATTTTGTTGGTACTCAATTGTAAATCTATGGTTTTAATGAACCAGGTAAAAATGAATGCACACAAAGCATCGGGAAAATTGGCTTTATCGAGATTCTATTAACAATAAAACGGGGTGAGGTACATGTTCCGTATTTTGAAAAGAGAGCAACTTTCTGAACAGGTCTGGCGTTACAGGCTTGATGCACCAAGAATTGCAAATAAGAGGAAAGCCGGGCAGTTTATTATTCTCCGGCCGACATCACAGAGCGAGCGTATTCCACTGACTATTGCTAATGCAAATGCTGATGAGGGATGGATTGAGATCATCTTTCAGGTTGTAGGTAAAACAACTATGGTTCTTCAGGCGTTGCAGGAAGGAAGTTCGATTCTTGATCTCGCCGGCCCTCTTGGAAAACCCACCCATATTGAAAAATTTGGAAAATGTCTCTGTATCGGTGGTGGTGTTGGTGTTGCCCCCCTCTATCCGATTGTATGCGCACTCAAAGCAGCCGGTAATGAATTGACCACTGTTATCGGTGCCCGTAATAAAAGTCTTCTGATCCTCGAAAAAGAGATGGCTGCACAGTCAGATCTCTTTATTCCAACTACTGACGATGGATCAAATGGACGCAAAGGTTTTGTATCGGATGTTTTTAAGGAACTTATCGGTAAGGGTGAAATATTTGATGCGGCCTTTGTTATTGGTCCTGTTATGATGATGAAAGTGACAACGACGCTGACTGTGGCTGAAAAAATACCGACCTTTGCATCACTGAATCCAATTATGATTGATGGAACCGGGATGTGCGGCGGATGTCGTGTCTCGGTAAATGGTGAAACTAAATTTGCCTGTGTTGATGGTCCTGAGTTTGACGCTGCGGGAATTGACTGGAACGAACTGATTCGCAGATTGAACAGTTATAAGATGTTTGAAAGCAAAGCACGTGATGATCATAACTGTCATCTGGAAGGAGCGTTGAAATGAGTGAAGAGGGAACAAATAATACAGGAAAAAAATCCAGAGTACCGATGCGTGAGCAGGCGCCGCTTGTTCGCGCTAAAAACTTCGAAGAAGTACCATACGGGTACTCTGAGGAGGAAGCGATTCAGGAGGCAAAACGTTGCCTTAAATGTAAAAAACCGTTGTGCGTTGAAGGCTGTCCTGTGAATGTAAAGATACCTGAGTTTGTCGGGCTAATAGCCGAAGGCAAATTTGCAGAAGCTGCACGTAAACTTAAAGAGACAAATGCACTTCCGGCAGTATGCGGTCGCGTCTGTCCTCAGGAGGAACAGTGTGAGTCCCGCTGTATACTTGGCAAAAAGGGAGAACCTGTGGCTGTTGGAAACCTTGAACGGTTCGCTGCAGACTGGGAACGCGAAAAAGGTGTTGTGGAAATACCTGCTTGTAAACCTAAAAACGGTAAAAAAGTTGCCATAGTCGGTTCAGGACCTGCCGGACTTACCTGTGCCGGTGAGCTTATTAAAGAAGGCTTTGATGTTACCATTTTCGAGGCGCTTCATGAGACCGGCGGAGTGCTTGTTTATGGTATTCCCGAGTTCAGGCTTCCCAAAGAGATTGTCAAAAAGGAAATTGAATTTCTTGAAAAGCTCGGTGTAACAATCGAACGGAATTTTATTATTGGTAAAACCGCTACCGTTGATGACCTGCTTAATGATGAAGGATATAGCGCGGTGTTTGTCGGAAGCGGTGCCGGGTTGCCATCATTTATGAAAATCAAGGGCGAAAATAATATTGGTGTCTATAGTGCCAATGAGTACCTTACCCGCAGTAATCTTATGCGTGCGTATTCATCAACGTCGGCAACGCCGATTATGAAAGGAAAGCGTGCAATCACTGTTGGCGGTGGAAATGTTGCAATGGATGCTGCCCGCACAGCACTTCGTCTTGGTGCAGATAAATCGATGATTGTCTATCGCAGAAGTAAAGAGGAAATGCCGGCACGTAAAGCTGAGGTGCATCATGCCGAAGAGGAAGGAATTGAATTCAATCTTCTTTGTAATCCGGTAGAAATTCTTTCTGATGAAAACGGATTTGTTACTGCGTTGCGTTGTGTAAAGATGGAACTTGGTGAACCTGATGCATCCGGAAGAAGAAAGCCGGTTGTTGTTGCTGGCAGCGAATATGACATTCCCTGTGATGTTGTCATTATCGCGATCGGTAATACACCAAACCCTCTTATTCCATCAACGACACCGGATATCAGTGTATCAAAGTGGGGAACCATTGTCACCGACGAAACCACCGGACGGACATCAAAAAAGTTTGTCTATGCCGGAGGTGATATTGTGACCGGAGCTGCAACGGTAATTCTTGCAATGGGTGCTGGTAAGGTTGCAGCAAAGAGCATTATCGAAGATTTGAAGTAGTTGTACCGATCAGGTAGCTGATTGTAAAATACACAGGGCTGACTATGTTTGGTTTAGCAAAACGGTCAGCCCTGTTTTTTTGCTGTTTTTAATAGTGATACAGGCAACAGGCCGGGATGTTATATTGTCACTTTTTGTCAATATGGAGATTCCATTATATTGGCCTTAAAATTTTTGTAAATCACGTTGTAATGAGACACCCGACCGCAGGTCTCTGCGGTGTCTGCCTCCCTCGCCAATCTCTTCCTTAACCTCAACTTCAACCTCAACCTTCCTACCTTCTTACCTTCTTACCTTCTTACAACAACCCTTGTCCTTCCGGTACCTTCACTATTAACAAAATATACACCATTGGACACATTGCCGATGTCCCATAAATATTCACCATTATTGTTATTTTGCAATGTTTGAATTAATGTACCTGCAGCATTGGTAATCGTGAGCTTGGTATGAGATTTTTGGGTTGCACAAGTGATACGTATTGTGCGGTTGTTAATCTGAGATGCTGTAATATGTGATGAAAGGGCATTTGAACGGTGTGGTACAGTTACTGCAGTAGTCAATGTTGTATCCCAGCCGAGAATCTCTTTAATCTTTACAATTACAGAATCAGAAATTGCACGGGAATCATTAGTGTCCGGATGCCAGCTGCAACCTTTTACCTGTTGCTTACATTCCATATAATAAACGTTTTTATGGTTTAGGCTGGTTGTTTCTGCTGCAACTGCTGCTTTAGTAGCATTGTCCATACAGCCGCCATACGAAATAAATAGAATTGGTGTTGAAGGGTAATTACTACGTAGTGTTGTTACAAACGAGTGAACTGCCTCGCTGTATTCGTTATCGGTCGCGCCGGAACTTTTATCATTGATACCAAGAAAGATACTTACAATATCGGGTATCCATGATGCAAAATCCCAAACAGGTGATGCTGCACCGCCCATTGTGTCAAGAGCAGCCAGATACTTCTGAGGAAGTGGCGTTTTTCCTCCAAGGCTCTTTAGTAAACCGATTCCCGATTCCGCAAGAATTACATCCTGTGCTTTAAATGCTTTACTCGTAAGACGCGCCCAGGTTTTATTGACATTCGTGTGCATTTGCTGATCAGCGCATGACTCAATAAAATAACCGGCGGTCCATGAATCACCACAAAACTCCATTTTGCGTACTGGTTTGTCAAGTTGTTGTGTCTCAGCTCCATCAGAAAGATAAAAACCTTTAAACGTTGCGATTACCCAGTACGGTTCGTTGCGGCGGACAATGCGTATAACATGTGGTGCGGATGTCAACGACGATGTGAGCGTGTATTTTTTTGAAGTATACGAATCTGCAAAGAGAGGCGTCGTCTGTATCTTACCGTCAATCTCAATATCAAAATACCCTGCACCATCAATAAGTTCTACGCCAACGGTTGTGGCGTTATTCACTTTAATCTCAATTGTCGTACCAGACCAGTTGAAACGTGGTGCCATAGCATTTGTGAAATCAAATCTGCCATAATAATTAATATGAGGATTATCCGCAGTAATAAGCGTGTCTGCTTCAGGACCACTTACATATGTGCAAATACCTGCTGTAACTAACATCAAAAAACGTCTGACTATCGAATCACCCATGTAAAATTCCTCTGCTTAGTAATTTTAGGAATAATTGTGTTGCCAATATTTATAGTAGTATTATCATTGCTTTAGGTTGTACATTGTAGAGTATTCATATAAAAACTATCATAAAGTCCTAAAATAAGGTAAATTAATACAAAATATGAAATAAAAATATTGTATGTAAGTAAAAAAATGTTGCCATAAAAAATAAAATGATTATTTTAGTCATAGATCATAGATGATTAAACCTAAATTCCGCGGTTGAGCGTGAGTGATATGCACAAGATATTATTACAGATTGTTCTACAAAAAGCGCAGGCATACTCGGTGCAGCATGGTGAGCATTTTTGTATAACAAGATGGGATAAAGCGCTACAATATAAACGGTGTGAAACACCGGATTCTAATCGCTTCAGTAACGAAGTGACAATAGCTTGCGCATAGCACCACGATCCAACTGCGGATTTTTGGTTAAAGTCACATTTATTTAGTATAACGCATTTTCAGGATAAAATAGGATTAAAAGGAGATTGTCATGGGCAACAAAGTAGTCAGTGTAACGGTTTCATTCTTGTTTCTGTTGCTTATAGTGTTGAATTCGTATGCTATTACACCAAATCCAATTATATCGAGAGGCAAGCCTGTCTTCGGATCGCCATCAAGTAACATTACAAGTCTTGTTAACGGAAAATACGGTGATGTCTGGATGGTGAGTAACGGATCCTGGGCTGCAATTGATGTCGGAACCGGATATACAAAAGTACTTGTTAACTGGAATAATACTGGTGGTTCCTGGTCGGATTCAATTGCATCTGCAACATCATGCAGGCAGGGAATGAGTATTCCTGTGGATTATGAACTTCTTGCGTCATCAAATTCAACAGACGGCACTGATGGCGACTGGAAAAGTGTGTTGACAATACAAAATAATACTGTTTCTGCCCGTTCTCATTCAATTGATATCGGTGGTGCAAACTGGGTGAAAATGTCTGTTACAAAAGGTGGCGGGTTTATTGATGAACTTGAGGTGTTTGATTTGTCAAAGGGCGGGGACGATATCTGGTTTTTTCCGGGAACAAGTATAACGGCTGTTTCGTATAAGTCAACTGTGCCATCAAAGAACTTTGCCGACTTTGTGAATGAAAAACATGCATCATACAATCCCGCGATTATCCGCGGTGGTATCGGATGTATTAACAGTACAACGATGGCAAATGATATATCAAGGTATCTTGACATGACTCGCAATGTAAAATACTGGGCGATTGAAATGGGTACCAACGATGCATGGGGGGGCGGTACATATAACCTCCCTGCATATATAAAAAATATGCAGAAAATTATCGATTCCTGTAAAGCAAACAATATACAGCCGATTATCGCACGTATGATTGCAACTGACAGCGCAAAAGCAAAATGGCAGGTACATCCTGATTTTCTTAAAGCAATTGATTCTCTTACCGAAATAAACGGATTGATTCCGGGACCGGATCTTTATGCGTATTTTTCTAAACATCCGGAGGAGTTCAGTGATGGTGTTCATCCCAATACTACCGGTGCGTTAAGCCTTATCAGGCTTTGGGCAGAAAAAATGGATAGTCTTTACAATGAGACAACTGTGATGAAACCTGAGTTGGTGGTAAAAAGCCAGGCGCAATCATGGTTAATCAGCATTAAGTCGAATGCTCAGTTTTATACGATAACAGCTAATCGCAGCGGAACACTTACGATACATTCACTCACCGGTAAACTGTTGACAAAAACTTTACTCGGACAGAATGAATCATTTAGTCTTGCTAAAACAAGAGTATATTCAATCATTCGTTTTTCATCTGAGACTGGTATTGAAAATATTGTAGTTGCAAATAATCTGTGACTATCCTGTAATTGTTAGAAGAGTGAGACTGACTATAATCCTTGTGCTGACCTTGCATCTGATGTTTTATTAATCGGTAGTGGTAGTTTAAAAAAATATGCAGTTTCCACCACCGATTCATCATATTAAATAAGACGTCATATCCTAAATAACGGACATTATTTCTTTGTCAGTACAGTCTCTTCACCATCAATATGTTTCAATGTAAGCGTATCGTTGTTGACTGTATATGGAAATGCTGGATTACCATCAATTAATATATGAGTAGCATTGAATGTCCAGATTTGTGCAGGTTTTCCGTAACGCGTCAATAATTCATTTGAATAATCTACCCTGGAACCGGTGACTGTACCATTCACGTTGAACGTCATTTCAAATCCGCCTTCATTAACCCAGGTATCTTCAACACTATTCGATACAACGGAGCTGACAGGAGATGAGTCCTCTTTACAACCTGTTAGAAAGGCAAACATGAGAAAAATAAAAATTCCTGTAACACCTGCTTTTTGTCACTCAAAGCACCTTTTCAAATAATGAGTGTAATATTCATTTCATAGACAAGATGTCTCAGCATCCAATGTTGTAATAATGGATAGTAGCAGCCTCACAAAAGATGAGCAGTTGCTACTACCGATCCGATAGATAAATATGGTTTTGTTCAGTCCTCTTTAAAACCGAGCAGCATCCAGTACCAGATTCTGGAAAAGCTATAAATGAATATAGAATGATGGCAGCACATTATATTTTTGCTGCATCATTCATGGTTCAGGTGACTTATCGAGTTTTTAAGTACTACAAATCATATAAAATACGTAAAGCTTTAATGTCATTTTCAGAGGGTACCACATATTCATATTTATACGGAATCTGAACTAAAGGTAAGTAAGATTCATAATCTGTGGTTTCATCTAAATTAAATGTAGGAACCATAATGGATTTTATATCTTCTTGGGGAGTACCAGCTATTTGTCGCGCCGCACCCGCTTCAGTATGATTCAGTGACAATGCATGCCCTAACTCATGTGTAGCAATAAATAATCTTTCATCTTTGAGATAAGCGTAATTCTCATAATTTTGATTCAATATTATTATTGACTTAATAGCACGGGATCCATCAGGCAGTATATAAGTAAGTCCAGAAGGGATTGTTGGGTCGATAGGCCCCAAATCCGCTATATATATATCAATATCGGCTGAGTTAGGATCATTTGTACCGATGAATGGTGCCCATTTGGATCCACCATTTCTTTCGAATGCAGTCGCCCAACCATACATTCCACTTAATAAAGAATAATACCAATTCCTGTGCTCATTAACATCAAAATACATGTAAAATTTTAATTTATTATGTACCTTTTCTTGAGGCCATATCTGCATAGCTGGATAACTAGTCTGGTTTACTTTGCTCAATCCATTTAATCTACATTTATT
>JAAZBG010000035.1 GCA_012513915.1 Fibrobacter sp. | reverse complement strand
TTTCCGCTTTTCTCTCTATCTTTCAAACAGAAGCATGATTTATCTTCTTGATGTTGACAATTAATCATTTTTTATCCCTCAAAATTAATTGTCGCTATACCTCAAGAATAATTGTCGTTCAACAGACCACCTGATAATCATAATTCCGTTTGTTTTTATCTGAATTTTAAGGTATCTTTTAATATATAAAGTGTTTTACAACATAGGAAAAAACTAATTATGACAATAACATTAAAAGAAATTAACAAATTATCGGTTTCAGAAAAAATTATTCTGGCAGAAAAAATCTGGGAAAGTCTACCAGAAGCTACTGATGAACTTACTATAAGTAATAATGATAAGAAAATTTTGGACCACAGACTTGATAATCTTGAAGCAGGAAAAGCCAGAACTGTCCGATGGAATGATTTGAAAAAGAAACTGAAAGCAAGTATATAATGATTCTTGAGATTATTGATGAAGCTGCTGAGGACATAGTTTCTATTTTTAAGTGGTACGAATCAAAACGTCTTGGTTTGGGAAATGATTTTGAACTCTGTTTAGATGAACTTTTTTCAAGAATTACTAAAAATCCTGAAATATACCCAGAGTGGCATCGTAAAATCAGATGTGCATTATTAACCCGTTTTCCATACGGTATTTTCTATAAAAAATTAACGACACTATATTCATAGTTGCTATTTTTCACCTAAAACGAAATCCTTCCAGAATTAAAAACAGCATTAAGATCCGTAAATTTTGATTTTTTGCGTTTTTTAAAAGCCCATATAGCACACGGAGTTTAAAAAAATAAAAGTAATTAAAATTACATTTACCACCTGTGTACGCTGTGTCTCCGCGCGAAAATTCTTATTTCCCAAATTCCCATCATAAATGTCTCATTATTTGAAAAGCCCCACAGGCTTCAAACATTCCCAACATGTCACTTGTTACGTGTCATTCGTCACTTTTTTTATTTTCTTTCAAAATGTGACCATCATCACATCTCTAAAAAAAAACAACTTATCTTACTATTGTAACAACAAATAAGCAACACCGATCAGCACCCCGTTGATTCTGTTCAAATCAACCGATGCCTTCCGCGTAACACCCGGATCTTATTATGTTGGTTTGGAGTGTGAAAAACAGATTGTGGTGTCTTCGGGCATGGCACTTTTGTTTATTTATAATTCGAAAAAAAAGTTTGCACAACTTGTGTAATTACATTATAATTACATTAAGGAGGGCATTATGATTCTTTCTGTTATAGCCATTGGTAACTCTCGCGGAATTCGTTTACCAAAAACAATTTTAGATCAATATAACATATCCGATAAAGTTGAGGTCGAATTATCGGATAATGCTATTACATTACATGCTGTTAGAACTCCCCGGGACGGATGGGCAGAACAGATGAAACTTATGCATGAACGTGGTGAAGATACACTTGCACTTCCGGAATCAATTGATTCGACCCCTGAACAATGGGAGTGGTAATGAACCAATATGAGGTTTGGCTGGTATCACTTGACCCTACTATTGGTTGTGAAGTAAAGAAAACACGTCCCTGTCTGGTTATTTCCCCCGACGTCATGAATAAATATCTTGCAACAATTATAATTGCCCCAATGACTACAAAATCACATCCTTACCCCACTCGCGTTGCTCTTCATTTCAGCGGTAAAGATGGTTTTGCAATACTGGATCAAATACGAACTGTTGATAAACAGCGTTTAGTAAAACATCTTGGGGTTATTACTCAAGATGAAATCGTTACTATTAAACGGATTATTCAGGAAATGTTAGTTGATTAGCCATTAATAGTGCATAGTGTTAATAACCGCCAACAGTAAATAACCACATTTATCGGAACCAACAATGTCAACCGGGTATGATGAACTATCTGTCAAGTATCAGAAAATACTCAGTGATTATAAGCTTCTGGAAGCCGAAAATGCGGCACTGAAAGCACGTCTCAGTTTATACGAACCACAAAATAATCCTTCACCCAAGTTGATGTCGCCTGAAATAACTACCACTTTAATTGATTATAAAAGTGCTCCAGATAAAAAGGTGGCACTATTTTCATCACTTTTCATAGCCCGAACTGACGTTTTCGCGACAAGGTGGCAAAACAAGCAAGGAAAGTCTGGATATACTCCTGCGTGTCAAAATGAATGGAAAAGAGGTATTTGTAAAAAGCCCAATGTAACGTGTTCACGTTGTAATAATAAACTATACCATACACTTAACAATAGTGTCATTTCAGATCATCTTTCAGGCAAAAAAATTGCTGGTATTTATCCATTAATGCCAGATGAAACATGTCATTTGCTTGCAATTGATTTTGATGGTGAAAACTGGACAAAGGATATATCAGCTATTCGAGAGGTATGCAACTATATTAAAATTCCTGTTGCTGTAGAAAGATCCCGATCATGAAATGGTGCACATGCCTGGTTTTTCTTTGAAGAAAAAATTACATCCGTAAACGCGAGAAAATTTGGTACTGCACTGCTAACGTATACAATGAATAAAAGACATGATCTTTCGTTCAAATCATACGACCGGTTATTTCCCAATCAGGATACGATGCCAAAAGGTGGCTTTGGAAATCTTATTGCGTTACCCTTACAAAAGCAGGCACGACAACAGCATAACTCAGAATTTATTGATGAAAATTTTGTACATTTTTCTGATCAGTGGGCATTTCTAAGCAGCATAACCAAACTCTCATTGATTACTATCGAATCTTTAACAAAACAACTATGTTCTGGATATGAACTTGGAATATTAAAAAGTGATTCTGAAGAATTACAAAAACCATGGGAGCCTAAAAATCCTCTCCTCTTAACATCTGACGACTTTCCCAAAAAAATTTCTGTAATCATCTCAAACATGCTATTTATTCCAAAGTCAGGGATTTCACAACGAGGTTTAAATCACCTGAAACGTTTAGCTGCGTTTAAAAATCCAGATTTTTTCAGAGCCCAGGCCATGCGTCTACCTACTTAGTGTCCGTACGGAAACCCCTCTTTTTACAACAGTTGACGAACGATAATTGAAGCTTTGCAATTATTTTAAACCATTTACTGATTCTGTTTGGTTCATTTATCATTAATTCTGGACCAAAAACAA
>JAAZBG010000034.1 GCA_012513915.1 Fibrobacter sp. | reverse complement strand
TTGTTTTTGGTCCAGAATTAATGATAAATGAACCAAACAGAATCAGTAAATGGTTTAAAATAATTGCAAAGCTTCAATTATCGTTCGTCAACTGTTGTAAAAAGAGGGGTTTCCGTACGGACACTAATTAGTGTTACATCAGCAAGTTCATCAACCCATAACCGTACCGTATCTCCATCCTGTGATGCCTCAAATGCATTCTTGAGCATATTAACGACAATTCTGTTAAGAATTGTATAATCCGTGTTAACGGTACTATTATTGCCACAGTCTATTGTGAGTATTTTGTTTTTTGCGACAGGATGAACACTGAACGTCAATTGCAGTTCGTCAACAAGATCCACAATCTTTACCCTGCTTTCAACAATCTGATACAACTCTGCTTTATTTTCCAACAGTGTTTTCTGTATCTGTATCTCATCAGCAATCAGCTTAGTCATCTTGAACAGGTTTTTTAATTTGGTATCATCAGGTTTTTCATATAACAACAAATCAATGGTTCCAAGTAGCCCCCCTATAGTGTTGTTTATATCATGAAAAAACATTCGTTCCATTGATGACAATGTATTGAGCACCGTCATGTCCTGAATGAACAAAAGAACAAACTTTATTGATTCAATCGTTACAGGAATAGCCCGTATTTTAAAACAGATATCACTTGTCACACTATCATTTATTACTGATGCACTGCACATTTTTTCAACAGATGTATTAGTACCAAGACTTGATACTATAGCTATAGCAGCTCCGCATGTTGCACAATGCTTTGTTGTTCCACAACCATTTGGCTGTTCGCCGGCATGTTCACAATGAATTATCTCGCCCGGTCTTAATCCAAAGACATCAAACGAATTACTCCACCCGAATGACTTTACAAGATCATCATTGACAGCAATAACCTGCCGGTGCTCATCAATTATTGCAAGCATCCCGGAAAGTGATTTAATAAGATTGACAACAAATTGATTGTTGTTAATTACAGTAACTTTATCATGTAATTCATTTAATGTGGACTTCTCCGGTGATGCAAAAAAAGTTTCCATAAGTACATGCTTCCATTTTGTTTAGTAACCATACCTGTTCATTTCATTTGCTCTGTATTAAATTCTTTGAAAACATTTCCAATAGTGGATCAGAAACAAGTACTTTATACTTATATATTATTTCATTCGTGAATTCAAGTCTGAATAATAGTAAACACTATTCCAGTTATTATATAAAATACCACTGTTTTTACACACCAGGAAACACCTGTGGACAGACCTCTGATGCGTAATGTTTGCAGTTCCTAAGAGTTCCCAATAACAGCCTCAACCCTTCGAGTAATCAATACCTCACATTTTCTTTATAAAACATTCTATTTGAGACAAAACTGCAACATAAAAACAACTATTTGAAATAAAACGAAATACATGAAACTTTTTTTAAAAAAAACTCATTTTTTTATTACTTTTTTTTGCATTTTGTAACTTTTATTATTATCTTTATTAGTACCTACATAATAATCCTCATTGCAAGGTCCTCTTGCAGACAATTTGGGTGAAGCGGAAGGCGTCAGGTAGTAATACCTGGCGCTTATTTTTTATATTTTTTTACCGAAGATATACAATGGGGATTCAATCACGAGCATTGAGATACGATGTAAATAACAAAAAACAGTTTGATTTTTTTGAATTATCATCCAGATTAAACTATTGGCGCGGAAAAAAACCGAATACCTTGCACAACAAGCAGACAATAACAAAAAAGTTACTGTCATCAATTACATTCACTGATAATGCCAATCACTTTACTTAACCTGAAACAACCTTATTAAAAGACAAGTTGTTTTTTCTTTTTACCATCTGTCGTTTTCCTGACAGGTTCCTTTTTCTGATTTGTAAAAATCTTCATCATATTGTCATCATTGGATCTAAATCCGCCATGAATATCGCAAGTATCAAGCACAGCATCGGAATAAAAGAATTCTAATTCTTTTTTTGTACATTTCGGAGTTGCAGCAAGGTGTGACTCTGCGCAAAGTTCCTCAGTCTTGATACCCTCCGGCATCTCAAAGTCAACGACTGGCATACCCTTTTGTGCCTGAAGCATTGTTTTTACCCATATCGGTATTGCGGCTGTAGAGCCTGTCACTCCAGCTCCAAGTGACCTTCGTTCATCGACTCCGGTCCAGACACTTGTCACCAGCTGGGGTGTGAATCCGATGAACCATGCATCAGAATAGGAATTTGTCGTACCGGTTTTTCCAGCAGCCGGACGTGAAAAACCAAGTCCGGGTATAGACGCGGCTGTTCCACAACACACAACGGTTTTCATTAGAGAACACATTAAAAAGGATGTCTGAGGAGACAAAACTTCTTTTTCTTCTGGTGTATGTGATTCAAGCACTCGTCCTGTTTTATCAATTATTTTTTCGATATAGTATGGCTTCGGTTGAATGCCACGATTTGCAAATACACTAAATGCAGATGTCATCTCCATTGGCGTTGTCTCACATGCGCCGATTGCAAGTGATGGCACCGGGTTCATCTGATGCTTCAACCCCATTCTTCGTGCATAGTCAATAACAACATTCGCGCCAACTTTTGTAAGCACCTGAATTGCAACCAGGTTAACAGACTTGGCAAGCGCACTTCGGATTGTAATAGGCCCATTGAAAACGCGATTGTAATTCTCAGGTCTCCACTCACCATCAGGTGTCATGAGCGTAATTGGCTGATCCAAAACCACTGATGCCGGGGTGTAGCCATGCTCCAGTGCAGCTGCATATACAATTGGTTTAATTGATGATCCCGGTTGACGTCGTGCATTCATGGCGCGGTTAAATTTGCTTTCATTAAAGTCACGTCCACCAACAAGTACCCTGATCGCACCACTTGTAACATCAAGGGTAATTACTGATGCCTGTGCGATTCGAAGTTTGGCGCTATCAGGCAAATCAGTGAATTCCCCTTCGTGTGCCGCGTAAATCGAATCAAAGCCTGCAATAAAAACCTTACGCGGTATTTTTGGTCTTTTGTCAACTTCTGAACTATCAAGGAACCTACGGTTAAGCCTTTCCTGCAGCAGCGCCATCTGCTTTGCAACAGCGGCTTCCGCGCTATCCTGTGCGGCTCTGTCAAGCGTTGTGTGAATTGTCAACCCGCCGTGATAAAGCATGTCATCGCCATATTTATCTGATACATATCTGCGTACCATTTCAGTGAAATAAGCGCCACTGCCGCCTTTGGGCTTTGTTATCTTTGGTTTTAATGTTTCAGCCTTCAGTTCTTTCATGGTCTTTTTATCAAAAAAACCGGTCACCTGCATTGCCTGGAGTACTTCGTTGCGTCTTTTGGTAGCACGCTCTATATTCGCAGCTCTATCCGGCCTGTATCGTTCCGGAGTTTGGATAAGACCTGCAATGGTTGCACACTCCAGCAGCGTAAGGTCTGATGCTTTTTTACTGAAGTAATACTCACTCGCAGCCTCAACTCCATACACTCCTGCACCAAGATATACCTGATTAAGATACAATTCCATAATTTCTGTCTTTGTATAACAGGATTCAAGCTGAACCGCAGTAAGCACTTCACGGAGTTTTCGAATAATTGATTTTTTTTGTGTCAGGTAAACATTTCTTGCCAGCTGCTGAGTTATTGTTGAAGCCCCCTGTGCCATCCTGCCTCTGAAAATATTCACAAAGATAGAACTGGTTATTCTCTTTATATCAATACCCCAGTGTGAATAAAACCTGCGATCCTCAATTGCAATAACAGCAGCCGGAAGATCGGGTGAAATATTATCAATCGGTACATAAAATCTTCGCTCAATACTAAACTCCTGTACCACCTTCCCATCTTTTCCAAGTACACGGGAAACCAGCGATTGTTCGATATTTTGCATCTGGTTTAACGTTGGAAGAGTCAGATAGAGTCGGAAAAAGAACCAGGCTCCGGAAAAAATGCAGAAAAATATCAGGAAAAGAAATACAAAAAAAACGATTGATAAAAACCTGTTCTTTGCTGTCATTGATGTTGTTACCTGCTCCAAAAACTGTTCAAGGAATCACCGGATCACTAACTCAGAATCCCGGTAAAGTGTTACGGACTGGTTCGTTCGGCAAATATAACCGGCACCTGCTGAAAAAAACAGTTACAACCACACCCATATACTCCATAATATATAGCCCGATTGGTTTTAAGTCAACCTGTATAGAATATCACAGTCTTAAAGTTATATATACAAGCACGTTAAACCATTTTTACACTATGATGCCCAAAAGTATATTTGAAAGAATATTAAGAAATCTGTATCTATTCCGGATAATTACCACTCCGGCCAGATATGGAGCACACAGGAAAATTATTTTTCATTTCTAACAATTACGTTACTGAATACGACAGCATTTTATGTACAATATATTAAATATCATATAAATTAACGATTTACCCGGAGGTTTGATGGCTAAGAAAGCGTTTATTACCGGTATCACCGGTCAGGATGGATCTTATCTTGCAGAACTGCTACTTGACAAAGGTTATGAAGTACATGGTATGATTCGCCGTGCAAGTTATTTCAACAGAAAACGAATTGACCATCTCTTTAGGGATCCTCACGGTAAGGATGTCAATTTTTTCCTCCATTATGGGGATCTTAGTGACAGCAGCAATCTAAACCGTATACTTGAGCGTGTTGAGCCTGTAGAAATCTACAACCTTGCAGCCCAGTCACATGTACGGGTTTCCTTCGAAGTCCCTGAATACACCGCTGATATCGATGGAACAGGAACTCTTCGCCTTCTTGATGCAATTAAAGAAACCGGAATCAATCCCCGCTTTTATCAGGCATCAACGTCAGAACTTTATGGAAAAGTACAGGAAGTTCCTCAGAGCGAAAAAACGCCCTTCTATCCACGGTCTCCTTATGCAGTTGCGAAGTTATACGCTTATTGGATCGTTGTAAATTATCGTGAATCATACAACCTTCATGCATCAAATGGTATTCTATTCAATCACGAGTCACCACGCCGCGGCGAAAACTTTGTGACACGTAAAATCACACTTGGAGCATCAGCAATCAAAGCCGGGAAAAAAGATTGTCTCTACATGGGAAATCTTGATTCGCTGCGCGATTGGGGTTACGCACCGGATTACGTTAAAGCAATGTGGATGATGCTTCAACAGGATACACCTGACGATTACGTTATTGCAACCGGTGAGATGCATACTGTACGTGAATTTATCGAGAAAGCATTTGGTATGCTTGATATGCCGATTGAGTGGCAGGGGACCGGGATCAATGAATACGGTGTTGACAAAAAAAGCGGTAAAACAGTTATCAGGATCGATCCGCAATATTTCAGACCTGCTGAGGTTGAGCAATTATTAGGTAACCCTGCAAAGGCAAAAAAACAGCTTAAATGGCAACCGGAAGTAACGTTCGAGAAACTGGTTGAGATCATGGTTAAAGCTGATTGGG